>JADLDR010000098.1 GCA_020846535.1 Armatimonadota bacterium
GGATGTGCGGGTGTCGTGGCGGACGCGGCTACTGCGGTGGAAGCATCGGCTGCCGGGGCCGGTGTTGCAGGTGGGGAGTTGGGGCAAGCGGGTGGTGCGCGGTTGGTTCGGGCCTCGCTGATCCCTTCCCGGCGGGGACCTTTTACAGGGACGTCGCCGGTATAAATTATGAACCAATGCCAGAGATATAAAATCCATGAAAATCTGTGTTTTCACTCCGACTCAAGATTCCTATTCCGAGACGTTCATTTCGGCTCATATCCATAAACTGCCTGCGGAAGTCAGAGTCATCTATGGAGATGGAAGGCGTACTAGGTATTATCGGGATGACGGCCAACCGCTCTTGAAACCGGCGGGTCTGCCGGGACGGATCGCCAACTCGATTTGGAACCGCGTCTTCAGACTGACTCAGGAACACCACATCCGGGAGGCGATGAAACGCTTCCTGCTCGAAAACGATGTGCGGGCGGTATTGGCGGAATACGGGCCGACCGGGACGCGAATTATGCGTATCTGCCAATCGCTCGGCATACCCCTGGCCGTGCATTTTCATGGATTCGACGCTTACGAACACAGGATACTCGAATTCCATAAAGAAGATTACTGGGTGCTGTTCGACATCGCTGCGGCGATCATTGTCGTGTCCCGGGATATGCAAAATCAACTGCTGAAACTCGGGGCTCCCGCCATGAAAATACACTGCAACCCGTGCGGCGTCGACCCCGCTCTGTTTTCCCGGGCGAGCCCGGCCTCAGCTCCTCCGGTTTTTCTCGCTGCCGGACGGCTGGTGGACAAAAAAGCTCCGTACTTATCCCTGCTGGCGTTTCGCAGGGTGCTTGACGCTCATCCCGAAGCCAGGTTGCGCGTTATCGGGGATGGGATGCTCAAGGAGACGTGCCTGCAATTGACCGAAGCGCTTGCCATGTCCGAAAACGTGGAGTTCTGGGGAGCCAGACCGCATCATGAGGTGGCCTCGGCCATGCAGTCTGCCAGAGCCTTCGTACAGCATTCGGTAGTGACCCATTATGGGGACTCGGAAGGGACGCCGGTATCCGTTCTCGAAGCCGGGGCCTCCGGCCTGCCGGTCGTCAGCACGAGGCACGCAGGTATCCAGGACGCCGTTATTCATAACGAGACTGGCTTTCTGGTGGATGAGCGCGATATCGAAGGGATGGCGGGCTACATGAGCGATCTGCTGCAAAACCCTCCGCTGGCCGCAAGTATGGGGGAAAGGGCGCGCGAGCATATCCTGGCATATTACTCGATGGATAAAAGCATCTCCAATCTCTGGAGCGTCATCGAAGCCGTCGCAATCAAAAAGTAGTTAGAGAACAGCAACTATGGAAGAGAAGCCGCTTATCAGCGTGATCATCAGGTCATATAACGCTGCGAAATACATTGACAGCGCCATTGATAGCGCCTTAAATCAGACATACCGCCCCATCGAAATCGTTATCGTTGATGACGGCTCCAGCGATGGAACCTATGATCGAATCGCGCCGCGTATAGACAATCAAACTATCCGTTATGTTTCTCAGAACCACCAGGGGCCGTGGCCGGCGGCGAATCGAGGACTGGATGAAGCCAAAGGGGAGTATATCCAGTTTCTGGATGCAGACGACTTACTGCTGCCCCATAAATTGGAGAAACAAATGGGGCGGATAGCGAGATACGAGCCGGGCACGGTGATGCCGGTATGCGATTACCGTTTTTTTTGCGATGAGGAGCCTGGGCAGTGGTTCGGGGGGAGGCCCAACCCGGAGCGGCCTGTCGATTTGGCCTCGTTCATCTCGGTTTTCGGGTTCGATATCGTGATCCACAGCATCCTGTTCCCTGCCCGCGTTTTCAGAGATTACGGGCAGTTCGACCCGGCCCTGCCTGCCGCCGGCGACCGTGAACACTGGACGAGATTGATTGTTTACGGCATGAAACCGATTTTTGACCCTGAAGTGATGGTGCTGTACCGAAGGCATTCGCAAAATTTGACATCGCGCAGTCTCACGGTAGCGCAAGGGATATTCGGCGCTTTCCTGCGCTCGAAGGCGCTGCTTCAAGAGAGAGGCTGGCAGCCTTTCTCAAGGGAGGAAGTCCGGGAAGAGGAAGAGATGTGCCGCTATGTATTGGCTCAACAATTGCTGCTGCACCATTATCCCTGGGAAGCCTGCAAACAAACAACGATATCGCTGGCCCTATCGTCCCGCCGAAGGCAGGCAAAAATCCTGCTGTTGATCGCTATTCTGCTGCGAAAGGGAGACAAATCGGTGGAATGGGTAAAATATGCCAGCGACCGGCTGTGGCGCTGGCGCAGCAGCGTCAAAAGGGCTATCAAAAGAAGACATAACGAGAAAGACGACCATCAGGAGTAAAAAGGCCGGGATATCGAAGTTTGATCGGGACATAAAGATTGGACATAAACAAATTTAGGAGAAGGCTGAGCCGCGTTCGAGACGTTTGGAGTTGTCTGGAATACCGGTTTTTATTCCGGCAGGCGGCACCGAGGCCGTACGGCTTGCCTGAAAAGGTTCGCAATATCGTCTTTTTTCAGGTCGATAACATCGGCGATATTTTGATGGCGACCCCGGCCCTGCGCGCTCTGCACAGGCGGTTTCCTGAAGCGCGCATGATCGGCCTGGTGAACCAGTTCGGAAAGGAACTGCTGGAACACAACCCGGATGTCGATCAGTTGATCGTGGTAGATCACAGGCGCATGATCAATTCGGTGAAGGCGGAAGCCCCATGGGAATTTGTCCGTCATAACAGCGATCAAATTCGCCTCCTCAAGCAATATCGTTGCGACGTTGGTGTGTCCCTGGTATCGTGCGGTTCCCCCGCAGGGGCGGCCCAGCTCCTCTTCTCGATGGCGGGCGTTCCATATAGGGTCGGATTGCAGGGATGCTATGCCCATTTGTTGAATCAACACACAGAGGATACGGGCAAGCATCGAGCGGAGATCTCGCTGGATGTGGTACGCCTGCTGGGGGCCGACGACGAAGGCCGGGAGATCAATCTGCCGCTGAGTGAAGAAGATAGCGAGTTCGCCCGACAATACTGGCAAGAGCATCGCGTTCCAGAGGGCGCTCCGGTGGTTGCCCTGAACCCCGGAGGAAATCTCTACAGGCTTTCCAGGCGGTGGATGCCCGAAGGGTTCGTAGAAATCGGCGACCGGCTCCGGGATCGCTACGGGGCGACCATCCTCCTGATCGGCGGCCCGGATGAGACGGCCCTGACCGAAGAAATAGCGGCGCGAATGCAATACCCGCCGCTGGATGTGGCGGGGAGGACGACCCTGCGCCAGCTTGCGGCCCTGCTTGCCGATGTGAGAATGCTGGTGACCAATGACACCGGCAGCCTGCACATCGCCGACGCAGTAGGAACCCAGACCGTCGCCATTTTCGGGCCTACCGACCCGAAGCGGATCGCGCCGCGCAGCGGGCGCTGCACTGTTGTCCGGCTGGGCCTTCCTTGCTCTCCCTGCTACCGGGGCAATATGGAGCGGTGGCCGACCTGTCCCTACGGGACGCCCCACCCGTGCATGAGCAGCCTGTCGCCGGAGGTCGTCCTGAGTTCCATCGACTCCGCCTTCAACCGAAGCGGGTATATTCATCACTCGCTGTATGTGTGAGGATGATGGATGCGTCATGCTTAAATCAGGTTGGTAAATGTCTGAAATCGCCATTTATGTGGATGAATTGAGTAAGCTGTATCATATAGGTCAAACAGCGCGTTTCAATACCTTGCGTGACCGGATCATAGAGGGTGTTCACGGACTGGTTCGTCGAAACGACAAGAAAGGTGAGTCCGCGACAATATGGGCTATAAAAGATGTGTCGTTTCAAGTCAATGCTGGTGAAGTGGTCGGTCTGATAGGCCGGAACGGCGCAGGCAAGAGTACGCTCCTCAAAGTGCTGGCCCGCATCACGAAGCCGACCGGAGGCAGAGCCGATATCTTCGGCCGGGTCGCCTCGCTTCTGGAGGTGGGGACAGGATTTCATTCCGAACTGTCAGGCCGCGAAAATATCTTTCTGAGCGGTGCGATGCTCGGGATGACGCAGAGTGAGATCAAAAGAAAATTCGACGAAATCATCGCATTCTCCGAGATTGAAGAATTCCTCGACACCCCGGTCAAGCGTTATTCCAGCGGCATGTATGTGCGTCTGGCGTTCGCCGTGGCAGCCCATCTGGAACCTGAAATCATGCTGGTGGATGAGGTGCTTGCTGTAGGGGATGCCTCGTTTCAGGCCAAGTGCCTGGGGAAAATGAATGATATCGTCAAACAGGGGCGGACAGTACTGTTTGTCAGCCATAATGCGGAGAGAAGAATATAGGAGCCATTCAGTCCCTCTGCCCTCGATCCCTGCTGATGCGGCAGGGATGTCTGGTAATGGACGGGGAGACGCCTGAGGTTGTCAAGGAATATCTGTCCTATCTCAGCGATGGGGCCAAAGCTGCCTTCGAAAACAATCCGGAACGCAGCGGCAACGGTTGGCTGCGATTGACCGGCGCTCGCGTTCTGGACAGGAGGGGCCAGCCAGCACGGCATCTGATTGCAGGTGAGCCGGTCTCCTTTGAGTTTACATATTTGAATCGTTCGGCAAAGAAAAACGCCGATGTCAATGCGACAATATACAACCATCTGGGGATTGCCGTAACAAACTTCAGCACGGCGATCAATCAATTCATGATAGATGACCTGGGGAGCCAGGGAAAATTTGTCTGCCGTATACCCAATCTTCCTCTTCCGATTGGGCAGTATAGGGTGGCTGCGGCCGTTCAGATGGAAGGCATGAGTGCCGACCTGATTCCCAATGCCCTTGTCTTTGATGTAGTTAGCTCGATATTCTATAAAAACGGACGTTGCCCGAGAATCAATTATTGCGCTTGCATGGTAGAGAACGAATGGCAGCATGACGCATCGGAAGCAGTGAAGTAGCCGATATGAACAGCTGTAGGACCACGGAAGTGTAAAATATGCGACTGGAAGGGATCGAAATACAGCGGTCGCCGTCCGGGTCTGACCGTGTGCGGCAGGCGAGATGGGTGAGTTACGGAAACACAGGCCTGAAACCGGAGTGGTATTGGTTCGAGGTGCCGGCTCGTTGCGAGCGGGCGCTCAGCCCATCCGGAAACCCCTGGGTGGCCCGTCTCGCGCCTTTGGCGATGACACTGGGCGAGCCTTGGAGGTGACGCTGCCGGTAGATCGCCAGTTGTGGGTGGATATCCACCGCCTGATGGAGATATGGAAGATCTGGTATCCCCACCTCAAGACGGTTGCCCTGTCTGCCAAAGCGCGGGCCAGCGAAACCGCGACAGAGGACGGACAGGAGCTTTTTTCAGCGGAGGAGTGGACTCCTTTTTTATGGCGCTGTGGCATGAAGAGAACAAGAATTCCCCGTTGCGGCAGGAGATCGTCGCCCTGATAACTGTAGGGGGCTTCGATATCCCGTTGCAGAATCGTGAGGCGATAGAGCGAGCGAAGAGAAATCTGGGAGAAGCGGCTGAGGCACTGGGAAAAGGACACATCTGTTCGCCGGTGGCGCAGCGGGCACTAAGGTATGCTATGAAAGGAAGGTGGAGACAAACTGCTGCCGATGTCAAAAATGCTACCGAACCATGCTGACTCTGGAGGTGCTGGGTGTGCTAAACAGGGCGAACACCAGGTTCGCCCCTACGGCCTTGTCCCGGGGGAAACTGTCCCCTGACTCCGGCGGGCTGCTTAGAATACTTCTCCACATTATGCCCGCCATTCATAAAAGCAGCGCCGAGGATATTTATATATTCACTAGAGACTGTAAATCTTATGAAACACTCGAAGAAATATTCCCGAAACAATTAAATTTGCAGTTGGAACACGATACCGCCCTGAACCTCTTCGCCGATGATTTCGGCCCGGGAGTCTCCCGTTTCAGGTACGCGCTATATGCCATTCGAGAGGACAAGGAGGGCGTCCGTCCTATAGAACGCGACCTTCTCTCGGTCTGGCTGGACCCGATCATGCATTGCAGTAGCTTTGAACACTGGATCGTCCTCCACCGAAGAGCGAAAAGGATCATTACGAACAGGCTGCATTCATCCATCGCCGGCGCAATCTTTGGCGTTCCTATGATATTAACTGCAAACAGCTACCACAAAAACCGCTCGGTGTGGGAACATTCGCTCTGCCAACGAGGGGTGCAGTGGGCCGATGAGATCCCTGTCGGAAAGCTGGCTCATCTTATGAATTATCTCGGGCCTATCAAGAAAATATGCGGCTCTTCCGTGTTTCAGAAAGCGATTCGAGTTTTTGTGTATCGTGCGCGATATAGATATCTAGCGGAAAAATAGAGCATTATACATCTTATACAGGAATGATTTCGCCTGGAAGGGCGATCTGATGGGCCGCTCTCCATCTCTATCAGGCGAAAGTCCTGATGGGGTATATTTTATGGATATCTCGGTTATCCTCTCAACCTGGAATAACAGCAACCGCCTTCGCATTACATTGGAAGCGATTTCTCAATGCAAGGTGCCCGAGGGCATTCTTTGGGAACTTGTGTTAGTCAATAACAACTGCACGGACGAAACTGATGAAGTGGCCCGTAATTTTGCTGACAAACTGCCCATACTTTATATCAAAGAACCCCGGCAGGGCCTTAGCCGGGCGAAAAACGCGGGCATCAAGGCAGCTAGAGGCAAACTGATCATTTTTACAGATGATGATGTGAAGCCATGCCGTGATTGGATCGCAATCTATTGGAGCGCTTACCAAGCTAATCCTGAAGGGTATTTCTGGGGAGGGCCGATAGAAAGTGAATTTGGAAACGGGAATATCGATGAGGAGTTGGTAAGGTTGGCTCCGCCCTCTGTGAAAGGCCTGAGCTTTGGCAGTGATATGAAAATATTATCGCCCGATGAATATCTGGTTGCGGCCAACTGGGCATGCCCGGCTGAGGCCATACGAACTGCTGGCGGATTTGATATTTCCACAGGACTTAATCCGGCATCGGGTAAGGTTATCGTAGGGGAAGAGACGGATTTAATGAGCCGCTTAATGCAAATGGGGCTGGTTGAAAACTATTTACCCGAAGCCGGTATAAAGCATTTCGTGCCTGAGGATAAATGCAGTTTAGGCCATATTCTGTCCAGATTTGGAAGCATCTCAGGAATATTGGGCCAAAAGATATAAAATCAACCGACCTAACGGCCTTATTAGCGAAGTCCCGCGTGAGATGTACAGAGAATTGATAACCCATTGGCTCAAATGGATTTATGCCAAAATACGTGGGCGGAAAGGATACGGGCCATACATCAAGTGGCGTATCATACTGGCAAGAATTAAAAGCATCAGAAAATACTAAACCAGTTTGAGTGTCCAAATTGAGGAACGCAGCATATTGTGCGGCGCATCTGGTGAAAGTTGTATCGAATCTCTTTCCAAAGGCCAGCTTAAACGACGATGCATATTTGCTATATTCAATTCGGCTATCCCCTGCCCGGCGTAGGCGGAGGCGGCGCGGGAACATACGTTCGGATGATGGCCCGTGAGCTTTTGAACGAAGGCCACCGGGTCAGTGTCATCACCGCCAGGCGCAAATACCCGGACAGCGTTTTTCAGGAGGACGGCTACCGCGTTCGCTGCATCGATTTCGGACATCTGAGCTATTATATCGGGAAACTGCCGCTGGCCGGTAAGGTGGCTCGCCGCCTGGCGCACCTGAGGGAATGCGACCTGGCGCTGAGGCGGGCGATCCTTGACATCGATGCCGAATGCGGGATCGACCTGATCGAAGGATGCGAAAACTGGTTCCGCCCTCCCGTCAAGACTCCGCTTATCGTACACCTGCACGGGTCGGCCTACACCTTCAAAGTCAAATGCGGGGAGCCGGTTTCCCGCGCCGATGTCTTGCAGCGCAAACTGGAACTGAGAACCATCCGCCGGGCCGCACAGGTTTTCGCGCCCGCCTGCCATCTGGTCGAGGAAGTGCGCCGCGAGGGCGGCATCCGGGTCGCAGACCCGTATATCGATCCCTACCCGATGCACCTACCCGCAGAGCCTTCTTTTCTAGGGGAAAAGGACCCGGCCAATCCGCTGATCCTCTTCATGGGGCGGATCGAAAGGCGAAAAGGGGCGCATCTGATCCTCGATGCGATCCCGGCGGTATCGGCCCACCATCCGAACGCTCGCTTTGTCTTTGCGGGCAACATGAGTCTGGATCTGGCCTCCCGGGCGGAGGCCGTGATAAAGGAAAGAGGGGAGGCCGTCCGCTTCCTGTCCTTCCAGCCGCACGATGAATTGCTGAGACTCCTGCAAAAAGCGGTGATCAGCCTGGTTCCCTCGGTATGGGACAATGCGCCTTATACGGTCATCGAATCCTTTTCCCGGCAGGCGGTGGTAATCGGGACCCGGGTGGGAGGGATCGCGGAACTGCTGGACGAGGGTCGGGGCCTCCTGATCGACTCGGAGGACTCGGAGGCGCTGGCGGACCGGATCTGCCGGGTTCTGGAAAATCCGGTCCTGCGGGAGTCGCTCAACCGGAAGGCGGCCGGCTTCATGGAAAACCGCGTTGAAGCCAAGGCCAACTGCCGGAGACGAATGAAGGAATATGCCCGCGTCATCGCTGAATATAAAAGCTAGGATTGATATCTTCAGGGCCGCTCGCGGTGATGCGAGCAGGTGCGAATGCGGGCCGGGAGATGGAATATGCATATTGCGCTAGTCAGCCGGTGGTTTCCGCCGATCAGCCACGGCGGGGTGGCGGTTTATAACGGCTACCTGGCCCGTGCGCTGGTGAGCCTGGACCACCGGGTGACGGTCGTGTCCTCCCGAAGCAGCGACACCGTCCCGCCCGTGCTTGAGGACGAGGGGGTGACCGTGCATCGGCTACTGGCACCCTTCCCCGGCTGGATCGGTCGGATTCCGCTGGCGGGCCGTTATGCCCGGCCCTGGCGTCAGATCCGCTACAGCAAGCAGGTGGCTTCCAAGCTGACAGAACTGGAGAAGCGTGACCGCCCCGATGTTATCGAGTTCGCTGAGATCGAGGCGGAAGGACTGATCTACCTCAGGCGCAAAGAACGCTGTCCGGCGGTGGTGCGCTGCCATACCCCCACCTTCATTCTCAAAAATTACGCGGCCCCCGGCGAAAAGGACTATGACACGACCATCACCTCCCGGATGGAACAGGAATGTATCCGCCGGGCTGACGCCCTGACCGCGCCCTCCGGGGATATGGCCCGGACCATTGCCGGAGCCTGCGGCCTTCCGGCGGACCGCATCCACCCTGTCCCGAACGCCCTTGATGTGGCCGCCTTCCTTCCGCCGGCAGGCCGGGCGAACAGAGGCAATTCCGGTCAGGTGACGGTGCTGCATGTGGGCCGTCTGGAGCGCCTGAAAGGGGTGGAGGTTCTGGCTCGCGCCGTTCCGCTGGTCTTGAAAGAAGCGCCGGCTGCGCGTTTCGTCTTTATCGGAGATGACCGGCCTGACAGCAACGGTTCCTCCTGGCAAAAGCGGCTGGAAAGCCTGGTGCGAGAATTCGGCGTCGAAGAAAGAGTTTCTTTTCTCGGGAAGGTAGAGCATTCCGTCTTGCTGGAATGGTACGGACAGGCTGATATCGCCACCGTGCCCGCCATGCTCTATGAAAGTTTTTCCTACACCTGCGCCCAGGCGATGGCGGCAGGGCTGCCGGTGGTCGCCAGCCGCATCGGCGGCATTCCTGAAACGGTGGATGACGGTATTTGCGGTGTGCTGGTGGATCCCGGCGATGTGGAGGACTTGGCCCGCGCTCTGATCCGGCTGGTGAATGACAAAGCTTTGAGGAAACAGATGGGCGAAGCCGGGCAGCGAAAGGCCCGGGAACGCTTCGATGCCGGGGTGGTGGCAGAGCGAATGGTGGAAATCTACCGTGGCATTTCTGGAAGGGGCGAATAATGCGGATTTGCTTTATCTCTCCGTACCTGTTACGCTTCCCCCGGGGGATAGAGCGGTGTAATATCGACCTGGCAAACGCGATGGCCCGGCTGGGGGAATCGGTGTCGATCCTTACCTGGAATGAGCCAGGAGGAAAGCTCATCTCGCCCCTGGATCCCGAAGTGCGCCTGTATAAAGTGCCATACGTCCGGTACCTTCAGGAAAAGTGGGCAATTCCCTTCTACGCGGCCCACCTCATCGCCCACCGCTATGATGCGGTGGTCATTTTCTTCGCGGGCCACGGAGAGGCGGAAGGGCTATGGCTTGCCCGCAAATTTCGATCTGTCCCCATTTATGTGATATTGGGCTACCCTTACGAATTGGTTCCCAGGCGATATGAGGAATTCCGACGCTTCGGGCTGGACCGCGCCTTGATCAGCATCCTACCTGTCAGCCCGGCGCTGAAGCCTAAAATTGAGGAATTCTTTGGCCGGGAAGCCCTTGTCATCCCAAACGGAGTCGATACTACCCTCTTTGATCCCACGAAAGCGGATGACAGCTCGCTCCGGAAGCATCTGGGAATCGGCCCGGAAGACCCTGTACTGCTGACGGTGGCAGCCCTAGAAGAACGCAAAGGGGTGCAGCATATGATCGCGGCGCTCCCAACCCTTCTGGAATCGGGGCTGCCGGTGCATTACGTGGTGCTGGGAGACGGTCCCTACCGCCCCGAACTGGAAGCCCTGGCAGCGCGTCTGGGTGTTTCCGGAAGCGTCCGCTTTGTAGGCATCCAGTCTGACGTGCAGCCCTATTATAAAATGGCGAGCGTATCGGTTCTTCTCTCCTATGGGGACGCCTTTCCTGCCGTCCTGCTCGAAACATGGGCTATGGGAGTGCCGTTGATGGTATCGCGGCGAGATCCTTATCCCTCTATCGTCCCCGAAGGCATCGGATATATGGTGGATGAAACTGATAGCGGGGCTGTCAAGGAAACGCTTATACCCCTGCTGGTCTCAAGAGAACTCCGGCAGAGGATCGGGCAGCGCGTTCGCCGCCATGCGGAAGAGACTTACAGTTGGCCCACGGTGGCGTCTCGCTACCGAGAAGTGTTTGCCTCCGGCTCTTGAAGCGCATGATGTTCACCATGATAACCCAAGAGAACACTTATCAAAATCAGCACAGTCCCACCCGCTTCAGCATCAATCTTGGTGAAATATGGGCATTGGGCATCATCATAATCGCGGCAGAAGTGGTCCGCCTGTATGGGATAAGATTTGGTTTACCGCTAGTGCTGAACAATGATGAGACTTTCCTGGTGCAGCACGCCCTCGCTATCCGTTGGTCTGATCTGAACCCTCATGCGTTTGTCTGGGGGTCCCTGCCGTTTTACATCCTAGCAGCCGTTTTCAACGTATCTAATTATGTCAATATCTTGATTAACCAGAATCCGTTGGCGATGCAGGATTTCTATTATATCGGCAGGATGGTCTCGGCTTTTTTGGGAACGGCATCAGTCGCATTAGTCTTTTTGTGGGCGAGCATCCTGGGTTGCTCAAAGGCGGGTTGGCTGAGCGCGGCACTCTTGGCTTTTTCGCCCTACGCAGTGCAAGCGTCTCATTATGCGGTGGTGGAACCTATGTTGGGGTTCTGGGTGACCTTATCCATGCTGGGAATGGCGCTCTGGCTCAAGAGGTATCCGGGCGGTTTATATGTCGCCTCAATAGCTGCGGGCCTAGCGATAGCAACTAAATATAATGCAGCCATCCTTTTAGTATGCTTTGTGACCACGATCCTATACATAGATCACAAAGAAATTCGTCTTCCTTTAACCGCTTCAAAACGCTTATGGATTTATGCTATTTCGATAATGATGCTTTGCATCTATATAGGAATCGTTGCGTTTCGCTCGGAATTATTGGATTTGGCTGCTAGTTGGACGAACACAGGGCAGATCAAACCTGTCTATATCCAGATATTCAATCGAATTCTTCTCTCGTGTCTGCTCATGCTATTGTTGGCGGCCTCGTTGAGCGCGGGCATCTATAGGAATAAGAATTGGGCCAATCAAATCTCCAACACGATCACCAATCGCAATCTGTTATATGTTGCCTTGATCGTATCGGTTGCATTTCTTCTGGCATCACCTTTCGTTATCCTAGATTTCCCGGCGTTCGTTCAGGGAACTTTTTTTGTTGTCGCCAAACAGATTTCGCCCAATATGGTAGTATATCCGATAGGCTCTCAAACATATGCCATAGCCGATAAAGCCGTTCCGGCGACCGATCCCTTCTATTACATCCGCGGTATATATCATGAATGGGGAGCCATATTGCTTATGGCTGCATCTATCGGCCTTTGGCTCCTCTGGCGGAGAAACCGGCCTATGGCATTGATCATCATGATTTTTTCAATGATGATGCTCCTGGTGACGGCGACAGGGCATTATCAAGGAATCCGGTTTGTTTATCCTCTATGGGGCATTATTGCATTATTAAGTGGGTCGGGCGTCTACCTGGTCATCGAGCGGATTTTTCAGTCCATCCATAAGCCACTAGTAAGATCACTTTTAATCGCTTCACTGCTGTTTCTGTTGTTCTGGTTCCCTGCGGAATCCACCTGCAAGCGCATTTATTCTGACTTTCTCAGGAAGGACACTCGTAATATCGCTTTGGATTGGATTGAAACTCACGTAAAGCCGGGCACAATGATTCTGAGGGAAAATCAAGCGCCTGGTATCGAGGAAGCGACGCAACGATTTCATGTATATCGCTCCGATATTCTTTTCGAAGAAGCTTCTTTAGCCGAGTGGGAAGAAAAGGATGCTGAGGTCATTATAATAACCGATAGGCGCTATCAGTTCTACCTGAAGCATTCGAGCGACTTGAAGGATGTTCTCGACAGGTATATCGAACTCCGAAGGCGATGGAAGTTGATGGTATCCATTACGCCGGATAAAGAAATTAAGGGGCCTGCCATACATATTTATGGCAAACCTTCGCTGACTTGGTTGAAATCTAATAGCCTGATGCACTCGACAGCTAAGTAATACAACTATGAAACTTTCGGTGCTTATCTGTACTTATAATCGCGCTCATCTACTGGAGCAGTGCTTAACCGCTTTGGCAGCCTGCGATCCGCTTCCCGATGAGATCGTGGTCGTCAGCGGCGGGACAGACAATACCCCGGAGGTCGTCGAAAGATTACGGGGCCGCTTTCCTATCTGCAAGCTGGTCGAAATCGCCAACATCGGGCTGGCCCACTCCCAGAATACTGGAATGCCCTATTGTGAGGGCGACATTGTCGCGACGCTGGACGATGACGCTTTTGTTTATCCCGACTGGGTGGCCGCTATCAAGCGGTCTCATGCAGCCCATCCGGGCGCGGGCGGAATCGGCGGCAAGACTTTGAACGCCTTCCGCGACAAGGCCGTGGCCCGATATGAAGAGGCGACCGCCTTCGCGCCCAACCAACAGGGGGACGGTACAGCCGCCGTCGAGGTGCGAACGGTGGCCGGGGTGAATATGTCCTATAAGCGGGCGGTCATGGAACTGGTGGGCCGCTTTGACGAGACGCTTCCTGCCGGGATGGATGTCGATTATAACTGGCGCGTCCAGAAGGCGGGTTATAAAATCCTATATGAGCCGGCTATTGTGGTGACCCACCATAACCGAACCAAGCTCAAAGCCTACCTGAGACAGCAGTTCTGGTACGGGAGAGGCTATTACCTCAACCGCCGCAAATGGCCCGATCTGTGGTCGGTTTTTCCTCGCGGAGGGTGGAGCATCAAAAACTGCCTCAAGTTTCTGTTGCTCTTTGTAGGCCCTCTGAACCAGGCATGGCGCGGGTTTCGAGCGGCTTCCGGCTTCAGGGACCTGCTGCTATTCCCGGTTTTCGGGCTGTGCAAAGATATCTCTTGGAAGTTGGGGGCTTTCGCGGAGGCCCGTAAAATAGGGAAGCAGCAGAGTGGCCCCATAGGATACACTGCGAATCGCACTGTTACTCAGTTGGTCTCTCTCCTGTTATGGACAGGCATTATCATGACAGGCTGTGTCATCCCTTTCTGGGATCATCTGGGCAGGCAGCAAAGCCGGCTGGTTGGGCTGTTCGTTTTCGGGTGTGTCTATGCTGCCTTTTTATGGGCTCGCCCGAGAATGACAGGCGTCGTCGCCGGGATGATGATGGTTTTTCTTATCTCCCAGACCGGTATGCAATATAAGATCGTGCCAAACTCGGGTTTAACGATAACTGCGCTTGATGTGCTGATAGGGTTGCTTCTCTTTTTAACGGCGTTCCGCGCTCCGGTGTCTTTCTCTCCAGGAACCAGGCTCCTGAATTATATATTCCCCCTCCTGTGGGTGAGTTCAATCGGGGTCGTGATCGCGCTCTGGCGGGAAGTGAGTTGGTATCATTGGCTGACCATGTGCAAGGGCTATCTCAGTTATGCGCTCCTTGCCTGGGTCATGACCCGGATGATCACGACAAAGCGGGAAATCAAGATCATTATTATTACCCTGCTGGTCATTCAAACTGGCCTGGCTATTTTGAATGTCGTCGTTGGAGGCACCGGAAGCAGCTACAGAGCATTGGGTAACGAGGAGACCGAAACGATTGTGCGCCAGGGAGCGTCCTTCACCAGCAGCACCCTGAACACCTATGCCAGCTATATGATGACCTTTGTGATCATGTCGATGGCGATGATTGTTATGGGGCTGGCCCGGATCAGCCTGCTGGCAAGCCTGTTTTCCCTGGGGGTGGGCCTGATTGCATTGCACCATACCTACACGCGCGGCGCGTGGCTGGGAGGCTTGATCGGGCTGGCGCTCTTGCTAGCCTCCTGGGGCCGGCGCGGTGTGATCATCGGTATTGTGGGCTGTCTGCTGTTGATTTTTTTCATTCCGAAGGATGTGCTTCTTCGAATCGAAAGCACGAGCAAGGAGTCTTCTACCACCAAAAGAACCCACTACTGGAAAACGGCAGTCGCCGTTTCCGAAAAATACCCAGTCTTCGGAGCTGGATGGGGGGCGGGATTTTATTTGTCGGGAGGGAAACTGGTCAGAGTTAGCGGTCTTCCCTGGTGGCATAACGATCATTTGATGATACTGACCCAGATCGGGCTGGTGGGCCTTGCGGCCTGGCTTTACTTCTGGTTCAACCTGATGCATGGAGCCTATCGCTATCGAAAAAGGATCAAAGATCCGTTTCTCAAAGCGGTGCTGACAGGATGCCTGGCTTCCGTGCTGGCAACGCTTGTCCACGCCACCTTCGACCATATCGCATGGCGCGCCGGCGCGGCCCCTCACCTGTGGTTTCTGGTGGGGATGATGCTCACCACCATCAATATCGCCTGCCGCACCGAGCAGCGGGAATCAGCCGAACCCATGACCGAGACACTAGCCTATGCACACCGATAAACCTGGCGAGCCCGTTACTGTCCTGATCCCCTGTTTCAACAGTGAAAAGGTGATCCGAGACTGTCTGGAGAGCGTCGGATGGGCGGATGAAATCTTCGTGGTCGACTCCTTCAGCACGGACAGCACCCTCGATATCTGCCGCGAATACACCGACCGCATCATTCAGCACGAATACATCAACTCCGCGACCCAGAAAAACTGGGCCATTCCCCAGGCGACCCACGATTGGGTGCTGATCGTCGATACCGATGAGCGCGTGACGCCCGCTCTTCGGGATGAGGTGCGGGCCGTTCTCGCCGACCTGAACCGGTGTGACGGCTACCGCATTCCTCGCCGGAACCACTGCTTCGAACGCCCCATGTATTACGGCGGCAGCTATCCCGATTACCAGTTGCGGCTTTTTCGGAAGGACAGGGGGCGCTACCAGGACAGGGAAGTTCATGCCCATGTGCTGCTCGACGGTCGGATCGGGACGCTGCAAAATCCTTTTATGCACTACGGCCAGCGGGACGTGGACCAGATCGTCCGGGTTCTTCTGCTTCGCTACACCACCTGGGAGGCGCAGCAAAAAAACAAGGAGGGCGTTCGGTTCCGCCCTTCGTATCTTTTTACCAAACCTCTCCTGACGTTCGGCTATCGCTATTTCTACCGCAGGGGATTCCGGGACGGGGCGCACGGCCTTTTCATGGCTCTGGTCTGGGTCTGCTATGCGATCATTACTTACGCCAAGCTGTGGCGCATCCAGGCGGACGAGAAAGCCGACAGATGAAAGTTTTATTCGTACACAATTCTCTGCGCTCATTTGTGCGGAAAGATCGCGATATTCTAGCCTCCGCCCATGAAGTTCAGGAACTGAATTTCCGAAGACATCCCTCCAGCGTCCGGGAAGCGATAGAAGGCGTCCGCCGGGCCGACCTGGTGTTCGGCTGGTTCGCCAGCCTGCACACCTGGATTCCCGCCCTCCTCGCCCGCCGCTTTCGCAAACCGTTTGTGGTGGTGGCCGGCGGCTATGATGCGGTCAACATGCCGGAAATCGGCTACGGCTCGATGCGCGGAGGGCTGCCGAAAGCCGTGGCACGCTCAACGCTTTTTATGGCCGACCGGGTGCTGGCCGTTTCGGATTTCAACCGCCGGGAAATCCTGACCAATACGGGCTTGCCGGGCGAAAAGGTTCAGCGGATTTACCTGGGATTCGAAACTGTTCCCGAACAGCCCCCCGATTTCAAGCGAAGGCAGGTCTTTACGGTCGGTAACATCAATGAGAGCAACCGGACGCGAAAAGGCCATGATATGTTCGTTCGCATCGCCGCATCGCTGCCGGAGACGCCTTTCATACTGGCGGGAAGCTGGGATAAAACCGCCGTCTATGCGCTGCAAAGGGAGGCTGACCCCAATGTTTCCTTTCCGGGCTTCGTCTCCAACGAGGAGATCCGGCGTATCTTTATGGAATCCGCGGTCTACCTCCAGCCTTCGGCCCACGAAGCCTTCGGCTGCTCGGTCGCCGAGGCGATGCTGTACGGCTGCCTGCCTGTCGTCTCGGACCGGGGGGCGCTGCCGGAGGTGATCGGCGATACGGGCCTGGTTTTCCCTTTCGGGAACCATGAGGCGGCGCTTGAGGCGGTCCGCCGCGCCCTGGAAGACCCACAGGTATGCCTGTCGGCCCGAAAAAGGGTGATAGAAGCCTTTCCGCTTTCCAACCGAAAAAGAGAATTGCTGCAATGTGTGGACCCGGTTGGTGAGGCTGCCCATTGATCGGTCGATCTGACTGGGATTCATTGAAAGAGGGGAATTGAATGGGTTCGGAGATCCGGAGCCGGTCTATCGCTTTTCTGGAGCATGACGCCCAGATCGGGGGTATGGAAGTCAATATGCTCGACATGATCCCCTATCTGATCGGTAAGGGCTGGCATCCGGTGGTGATATGTCCCTTCGAAGGGCCGCTGACGGAGGCGGTCGCTCAGAAAGGCGGAAAGCCGGTGGTTGTCCCCTATCCGCGCTTCGTATCGACCAGCACCCGGATAGGAGGCAGGCAGATTTTCAATGCCTTCACCACCGCTTATGATCTATGTTTGTTCCTGCCGATCATCCGCCGATTGAAAAGGTATTACCTGCGCGAAAAGATCGATATGGTCGCCACGAACAGCATTCTGACGCATCTCTACGGGGGGATGGCCTGTAAATGGGCCGGGGTCCCCTGTGTATGGCATGTGGGCGATATCGTTTCACAGCGATTGGCCTTCGGAATGATGCGCCGCCTCTTTTCCGGCATGGCCGGCCGTCTTCCCACCAAGATCATCGCTTCCTCGCAGGCGGTCAGCGCCATGTTCGACGCTGGTTCCCCGAAGGTCAAAATCGTTCACCGCGGAGTCGACCTGGATCGCTACCGAACCGATGTCAGCGGTGAGGAAGTCCGTGCCGAATACGGAATCCCCGCGCAGTCTCCTGTCGTGGGAATCGTCGGTCGGCTTACCCCCTGGAAGGGTCATAAAGTCTTTCTGGAAGCGGCCCGTAAAGTGCGGGCCGCCGTTCCCGGCGCTTATTTTCTGGTGGTCGGGGACACGGCTTTCGATAAGCCAGTGTTCAAGGATGAACTGGAATCTTACGCTCAAAGCCTGGGCCTGGACGGAAGGGCGGTTTTTACAGGCTTCCGAAAGGATACCCCGCAGGTGATGGCCGCGCTGGATATCAATATCCTGGCTTCCATCAAACCCGAGCCTTTCGGCAGGGTCATCATCGAAGCGATGGCCCTTTCGCGCCCTGTGATCGCCACCAATCAGGGAGGGGCCCTGGAGATTATAGAGGACGGCGTCAGCGGGGTACTCGTCCCGCCCTCCGACCCCGATATTTTGGCTGCCGCCATTCTCGATCTTATTCATAACCCCGATAAACGAAAGCGTATCGGCGAGGCGGCCCGGAAGCGCGTAGAACAGCATTTTTCCTTTGAGGCTTTCTGTCAGACAATGGAAGGAACTTACAGGAGCGTCGTATCCTGATGTGTTCAGGAGAGGAACCGCTGATGCCGACCGAACCGCATTTTGTCACTGTCATCATTCCCGAACGCAACGAAGAGCAGTATATCGAGCGTTGCCTTCGCTCCGTGCTGGAGCAGACCTACCCCCTGGATCGCCTGGAAATTCTTGTGGTGGACGGCATGTCGGCAGACAGCACCCGGTCTATCGTGGAATCGTTAGCGCGAAGCCATCAGAATATCCGCCTGCTCGATAACCCACAGCGCATCGTTCCGACCGCCATGAATATCGGCCTTCGTGAGGCCAAAGGCGATATCATCATCCGGGTGGACGGCCATTGCTTTCTCCGGCCCGATTATATCGAGCAGTGTATGGATGCGCTGGAGCGCACAGGGGCGGAATGCGTGGGCGGTTCGATTGAAACCATCGGAGAGACGATCCCCGCCAGAGGAATTGCGGCTGCTATGAGATCTCCCTTCGGGGTCGGCAATGCGGCCTTCCGATACGCTACCGAAGAACGGTACGTGGACACTCTCGCTTTCGGGGCTTACCGGAGAGAGGTTTTCGAGCGCATCGGCCTGTTCGATGAGGAATTGGTGCGCGACCAGGACGACGAGATGAACTTTCGCCTGATCCAGAGCGGAGGCAAGATTTTTTTGACCCCCAAAATACAGGCATCGTATTTCAGCCGTTCGTCTTTGAAATCGCTCTGGTCTCAATATTATCAATACGGTTACTGGAAGGTGCGGGTGATCCAGAAACGGGGCCGTCCGGCCTCCTGGCGGCATCTGATCCCCGCGACCTTCGTTGTCGCGCTGGTCATCTCCTTCCTGCTGATGGTAGCCGGATTCTCCTTGGGGAAATGGTTCTTTCTCGCTGTCACCACCCCTTACCTGGCGGCGAACCTGGCGCTCTCCCTGAAACTGGCGCAAGAGAACGGCTGGGGTTGCTTCCCCTACATCGCTCTGGCCTTCGCGATCCTTCATTTATCGTACGGCGTCGGTTTCTGGCACGGCTTATTAAGATTTGCCATTTTCCCGAAGCGGCCCCACATTTGAGCAGGAGAAGATGACCGGATATGGTTTTGGGAGAAAAGTGTATGCGATTATTGCCTCGTATCCATTCCTTGAAATACATGGCCGCTTTGCTGGCATTTTTGGCGGTCGGCGGGTTTTCACTTGCGTTATGGCTCTCATCGAACACCGGGGCCGTCCCGAAGGATAGCGAAGGAGTATTGAGCGTTCAAAAGCTGCCGGAGGGTTTCGAGCGGGTTACGGTCGAAACCGATCAAGGTAAAGTTTCGGTAACCCTTCCTCGCCGCCGCTATTCGTTCCAGCCGACAGGCCGCACCTATTTTGTCGACCGCGCCGGAAGCGATTTCGGCAGCGGGAGTAAGGACCGCCCTTTCGCCTCTATCGAGAAAGGCGTATCGGAGCTTCAGCCGGGAGACCTGCTCTATATCCGCGGTGGAAACTACTCTACTCCCTTTACCGTCTACCGCTCCGGCCTGCCCGGTCAGCCGATCATCATCAGCAGCTATCCGGGCGAGACCGTCCGCATCCTCCAGCCCGCCGGCTGGCAGCGGGCCAACCTCCACAGCGCCACCGTCA
>JADLDR010000099.1 GCA_020846535.1 Armatimonadota bacterium
AACGGATTCATTTGTTTCTGAGGTAGGGGCGCGATTTATCGCGCCCAACGGCCTTGGAGGGCGCGATAAATCGCGCCCCTACGGGACGATCCTGCTGCAATTGTTCTTGGGTAGCAACTTGGGTTATAATTAGGACTTTCGCTTGAGAGGGCGACCCGATGGGTCGCCCCTACGGGACGACCGCGCCATGCAGGGGCGACCCGATGGGTCGCCCTTTCAATGTCACCTTACATCAAGCGAAAGTCCTAATTATATTGCTGTCTTTGGTTAGGGAGGGCTTTCCTGCAAGATCCTCTTGGGAGCATATAGCTTCACATTAGCCGTCATCACGGCAAATCCCTTTATGCAAGGAGGCTTTCGGATGGGCGATCAGGAGTTCGGCCAGCTGCGGCTTTACCGGGAGTGGCGAGATCTGCCGCTGCTTCCCCGGCAGGTTTCCGTGCATCAATTCTCCAGCCACAACCGGCAGGGCGATAACGGCGATGCGGGCTGGCATCTGTACGACGATACTCGTGGAGATGGTGTCGTCTTCGACGCCTGCGGGCCGGGATGCGTCAAAAGCATCTGGATGACATCCCTGGAGCCGTCACAGGTGTTGATGTTCTACCTGGACGGGGAGGCGGAACCGAGCGTCCGCCTGCCAGCTATCGACTTCTTCAAGGGCGAACACCCGCTCTTCCCGGCCCCTCTGAACTCTTACCGGCTTCTGGGGCACTGGGGCGATAATCCTTACGCCGGCAATTCCTTCGTTCCCATCCCTTTTGAGAGGTCGCTTAAAATCGCGATGGAGGGTGGGGTTTCCTTCTATCACATCCTTTACGAACGCTATCCCTATGGAACTCCGATCCACAGCTTCACGGGCCGGGAAGACCGATCCTTTCTCCTGGGCGCTTTCGCCGGCGAAACCGGAGCCGGCGAGGGGGAAGTTTACGAAGCATCCGCCGATCACCTGATGCCGGGCGAACGGCTCGACCTGCCGGAAATGGCCGGGGCGGGAGCGGTCACCCGGATTGTGCTGGAAGGGGACGGTTCGGAGGATTTCTTCCGCCAGGCGGAGATCGAGATGCGCTGGGACGACGCGCCTGTGCCGGATGTCCTGGCCCCGGTGGGGATGCTTTTCGGGGCCGCCAGCCGTGCGGAGAAGGTGGAATCGCTGCCGGTGCGCGTCGAGAGGCGGGAGGACGGCTCTGCCCGGCTGGAGTGCCGCTTCCCGATGCCCTTCTGGCGCAAAGCCCGCGTCTCTTTGGTCAACCGCATCTCTCCATCTCACCCCACCGGCCCTGTCCGGCTGGAAGCCCGTGTCGGCCCGAACGATTTTCGGGAGCATGAGGCCGGCTATTTTCACGCCCTCTACCGGGAAGGGCGCACGGAGATGGGCCGGGACTGGCTTCTGATGGAAGGCAGGGGAACCGGATGGTTCCTGGGAGCCGTTCAGAGCATGTGGGGAGGCCACTACTGCGAGGGCGACGAGCATTTCACCCTGGACGGCGCATCCATGCCGCAGATCAACGGAACAGGGAGCGAGGACTATTACCTGGGCTGCTTCTGGCCCAATCGACACTTCTGCCTGCCCTTTGCAGGCTGCGTCGGGGACGCGATGGCGGATGGGGGAGGCTATATGGACGGGGCCTACCATATGCCCTCTTCCTACTACCGCTTCCATCTGGAGTCTCCGATCCCCTTCTACCGCAGTCTGGATGCCCGCATCCAGCACGGTGGGCGTAGTGATATCCTCTCGCGCTACCGTAGTTTGGCCTTCTGCTACCTCCGCAAGCAGCCCGTTCTCCATCGCACCGACTTCCTGGATGTCGGCAGCCCCGCCAGCGAGAAAGCCCATCACTACGCGGCGTCCGGCTCTCAGGTGTCGCTACTCACCGCCTGCTACGAGGGCCAGGAAACCGAAACCGCCATCACGGACTGCGGGCGCACCCACGCGAGCGGCGAAATTTCTTTCCGGGCGGCGATCCGCCCCCATAATGACGGGGTGCGCCTCATCCGCAGGCTCGATCAGGGCGGCCCTCGCCAGGCTGCCGACATTTATGTTGACGGGGCATATGCCGGAACGTGGCTTCATGCGGATACCAATCCCTATCTGCGGTGGTTCGACTCAGAATTCGATCTCCACCCGGACTTCACGCGCGGCAAAGAATCTCTGAATATCCGCCTGGCCGTTCTGAACGAGCCGGGATACGGAGCGTTTAGCGACTTTTCATACGAGGTTTCGGTTTTTGAAAGCCGATCCGGAAGCGACTGACGGAGGATTATTGTATGCGTCACTGGTTCATCTGTGCGCTCCTGCTGACCGCCGCCGGGGCAGGGAGCGGAAAGGCGGAGGCAAAGCCGATGGTAGAAGGCAAGCTGGAGCGCGTTACCGAAAAGGCCGATTTCGCGATTCGCGATACGGCGGAGGATGCGGTCTTCGGAGGCAAGATGTGGATGAGCAACGGCTATTACGGCACCAATGAAGACCTCTATCGCGATCTCTGGACATCCACGGGCGGCCAGCGGTGGACAAAGGTTCTGGACAGCACGCCCTATGACGGCTACAGCGAGATGGTGGTTTTCAAGCGCAGGCTCTGGGCCGTCAAGAAAAGCGTCTGGGCCTCTACGGACGGCCTCCGCTGGGAGCGCGTTCTGGACAATACGCCCTTCGGCGCGCGGAGCTACGGGGAACTGGTGGTCTTCAAAAACAGAATGTGGCAACTCGGAAGTGGAGAAGACATCTGGGCCTCCGCCGATGGATCCCACTGGACGTGCGCTCTGCCGTCCGCGCCCTTCGGAAAACGGCACGGGTCCGCAGTGGCCGCCTACAAAGGCAATCTCTGGCTGATGGCGGGCAGCACCCCGGAAACGAGCGACCCGCCTGAAAAGCACTACAAGACCATCACCACCCACAACGATGTCTGGTCTTCCCCGGACGGGGTAAAGTGGGCGCGGGTTCTGGAACACGCCCCATGGGACGCCCGCACCTGGACGGTCGCCAAAGCGTACGCGGGCAAGCTCTGGCTGATCGGCGGTTTCGACAACCGGAACAGCAAAAACTTCGCCGAAATCTGGTATACCGAAGACGGTAAGGACTGGAGGCGCTTCGAGGCCGACCCCTTCTTCTCCCCCCGCCACGAGCCTACCTGCTATGTTTATAAAGGCAGCCTGTGGATCGCCGCCGGGAACTCCTGGCCTCTCATGAACGATGTCTGGAGACTGACGGTGAAATAGGCGGGCTTACCGCTTGATCTGTTTTTCATGCTTGACTTCCCCGCCGTCTTCTGTTATCATCTACTCAAAATCTCAGGAGTTTTCTTTATGTCCGTTCGTCTGTTCGTTGTCATCGCTCTTTTGATGGGAGGCGTATGTATGGTGGAAGCCAAAGGCACGTTCGAGGATCTGGGGGTTCCTGTCATACGGGCAGGGTCTATGGGCTGCCTGATCGGCCCGGACCCGACCGGAACGAAGGAATGGATCTACTTCAACTTCAACCAGCAGGCGGCTCCCCTCTTTATCGTGGCGGTCGATCCTGAAACGCAGGAATGGCGACAGTATAACGCTCCGGAGGGGCCGGGAGCCTGGGGATTTCATGTGGGGCCGGACAAAATGATTTACCTGGGCACATGGGGCGGCGGGCTGATCCTCCGCTTCGATCCGGCTCATCCGGAGAAGGGGATCGAAAAGGTCGGCAAGCCGTCCGCCACGGAAGATTATCTCTGGATGTTCGACACCGGCACGGACGGCAAGCTCTATGCCTGTACCTACCCGAACGCCAAGCTGGTTTCCTACGACCCAAAAACGGGCCAGATGGAAGATCTGGGGCGGATGGATGAGACCCAGATGTATTCCCGCTCGGTAGCCGCCAGCAAGAACGGCAAGATTTATGTGGGCATCGGATCGGCCCGCGCCAATGTAGTGGTATACGACCCCCAGACCAAACAGCGCAAATCCATATTGCCGGAACAGTATCGGAAAGAAGGCGAATGGGGAACCGTGATGGCCGGCAAAGACGGCAATGTCTACGTCCGCTCCGGGGCGCAGTGGTTCCGGGCCGATGACGAAACCCTGACCCCTATCGAGGAAAAAGACTGGCCGGGCAGCAGGATCACGCTGGAGATGAAAAACGGCCTGGTCGTCACCGATGCCACCAACACCGGCTATACGCTGCTGGACACCAAAACCAATAAATCCACCACGCACAAGTTTCAATATAAAGGGGCGGGCAGCGGCATCTTCATGACTGCGATGGGGCCGGAGGGAAAGATTTACGGCAGCACCGCCATGCCGCTGGAGATGTTTGTTTACGACCCCAAGACCGGCCACATGGAAGACCTGGGCAACCCCACGCCGGTCGGGGGCGAAATCTATTCGATGGGCGCTCTGGACGGCCTCCTCTATGTCTGCGCCTACCCCGGCTCCTGGCTTTCGGTCTACGACCCCAACAAGCCGTGGAACTACGGGACAGAGCCAAACTCCAATCCCAGAGGCATCGGCAATATCGGTGACGGCCACCTCCGGCCCGGAGCGATGGTGATCGGGCCGGACAAGCGAATCTATATTGGCAGCATGCCTCCCTACGGCCAGTTGGGCGGGGCGATGGGCATCTACGACCCGAAGCAGGACAAAGTGGTGGAGAACTACCGCAACCTGATCCCCAACCAGAGCATTTTCGCCTTGGCCTACGAGCCGGTCGGCGGCCTTATTTTCGGGGGCAGCAGCATTGTCGGAGGCGGGGGCAGCACGCCGTTCGAAAAGGAGGCCCGCCTTTTCGCCTGGAACATCGCCGAAAAGAAGAAGGTAATCGACCTGACGCCCGTTCCGGGCGATACCGAGATCGCCGCCATCGCCTGCGCCCGCGGAAAGGTCTTTGCCGTCAGCCGGGGTTCCAATACCCTGACCGTTTACGACCCGAAAGAGCGTCGGATCGTCCATCAGGCGAAAATGCCTGTGGGTACGACCCTCGATACCTCCCTGGGCCTTCACAAAAACGGCCTGCTCTACGGCCTGACCGGCAGCGCCATCTACACGATAGACCCGAAAAGCTATAAAGTGAGCAAAGTAGCCGAGTACCCGAAAGGCATCCACAGGGGCTTTGCCCTCACCGATGACGCGCTCTATTTTGCCTGCGGGGTCACCCTGGTGCGATATAAGTTTTAGCCATCTAGCCCGGATTATTCATGATGAGATCAAAAGGCGCGCACTCCGTTATGGGAATCGAGATCAAATTCGCGTTCGTGAATAATCCGGGCTAGGGGCGCGGCAGGCTTATGATGAAAAGAGCGCCTTTTCCGCTCTCCTCCGACGCAGCAGGCCCGGCAATTCCTGGCCCCCCGCAAAGCGCCACCGCAGGAATTCGTTGGCCGCCTCGGGAAATCGCTTTTCATTCACCCGCTTGAGGAGCGTCGAGGCGGCCAACGCCCCGGCCCCGACATTGAAGGCAAAGCTCACCAGAGCGGAAAACTGGCCTTCGGAGAGAGGCGCTTTTACCAGGCCAGAGACGGCCCGGGAGAATTCCTTCAGATCCGCCTTCAGCAAGTCTTCCGCCTCCTCGAAGGTGATGACCTGGTTCATCGTAACCCCCCGGGTGTGGCCGTAGCCGATGGTCGGCACATTGACAGCATCCAGGTAGGCCCTGACCCGGCCCGGCTGTTCGAGAATCTTGCGGTGGAGGCCCTCGAACTCTTTCACCAGGGCCAGCCCCTCGGCACCGATCTCCCGCTCCGATTCGACTGGCGCGAAGTCCTCCAGAGAGGCCAGGATCTCGTCATAGTAGCAGGCCGCCGTCTGGGGGCCGATCACCCCGCGCAGCACCCCGGTATTGCCCAGCCGGTGGGTGTCCTTGAAGGTGTTGACGCCCGCATCGGACAGGTCGTATCCCAGCCCGTCGCAAAACTTCACGAAGCAAGCCAGGGTTGTCCGGCCCACCACGCCGGGCACATCCAGTTCCATAATCTGCTTGAGGTGGTTGAAATCCTCCAGGCGCAGATTGACCAGAATTTCCAGCGCATTGCGCTCCTCTTCCCCCAGGCCGTCTTCCAGACCCGGCAGCACGGTAACGGGCATGGCAGCCTCCTTTTTAAATGTCGCCGGACGCCCTCATCGGCATTGATCGCTCTCCTATATTTCACCATACAATGAGGCGGTTGTCAAGCCCTGTATTGGATTTCGTTCGAGTGATCTGACCGCGCCGATTCGTTTCTAACCTCTTTCTCTGTCCCTGAAAGGAAAACGCTCTCGGGCACGGAACTGATACCCCGTCACTTCCGCATGAAGGAGCTTTTCTATGATCATAGATTCGCATGTCCACATCAAGGGCGGGGACACCTACCGTCGGGAGTTCGATCCCGACGAAACCGTCCGGATGCTCGATGAGGCCGGGATCGAGAAAGCCTGCGTTTTCAGCATTTGCCTGCCCACCTGGGAATCCAACGACCTGACCCGCCAGGCCGTTCTGGGCCGGGAGGACAGGCTTATCCCCTACGCCCACGTACTCCCCGAAGAGGGCGACCTGGCCCACCTGGAACTGGACCGGGCTGTCCTGGAGTGGGGCTTCAAAGCCCTGAAATTCCATGCTGGCGAAATCCAGGGCGAGCCGTCCGATGAAACGGCTATCCCTTTCCTGGAACACGCCGCCTCTCTGAAGATCCCTGTCCTCCTGGACAGCATTCACCACCCCGACCAGACCTTGCGCTGGGTGGAAGCGGTTCCCCAGGCCAATCTCATCCTGGCCCACATGGGATCCAATACCGACCCCGCCATGAACGACCGCTTCATCAATCTCTGCCGAACCCACGAAAATGTCTGGCTCGATACTTCCTATTCCCTGGTTCCCTGGAAAATCCGGGATGCCGTGCGCGTCTGCGGGGCCGAAAAAGTCATCTTCGGCTCCGACGGCGGGGCCAACTACTACCCCTCTTCCATAGAACTGGCGAAAATCCGCGCCTACCGCTTCACCGAAGCAGAGGAACGGCTGATTTTAGGCGATAATATCTGGAGATTGCTGGGGATGGAATGAGGGGCAGGCGATTCCCATAAGGGCCAACCGCCCCCGGCCCCCCCGCCGGGCTTCGGCGGAGGGAGTCGGCCTTGGGGTGCTTTGAAAGATTTGCTAAGAGTACGCAGGCACTAAGCCCCCCCCTTAGCAAGGGGGCAGGAGGGCTTTCCCCGCATCCCTCAACCACAAGGACAAACAAAATGAACCGCATCCTTTTCGTATGCCTCTTATTTCTCAGCGCAGCCGCCCGGCCCGTGCAGGCGGAGGTTTTTCACGGAGGCCAGCCGGTGCTGGCGGAGGACGCCCTTCTGAAACACCCGGTCTGGGGGCTGGAGCGGACGAACGGCTCTGCCCGGGCCGTGGCGGTTCAGGGGCAGCCCTTTGCGCGGGCGCTTCGGGTGACCGTCCGCGCCGCCGTACCGGAAACCAATGCCACCCAGTTGACCGTTCCGGTTGCTGCCCCGGTCACCAGAGGGGATGTATTGCTGGCCTCTTTCCGGATGCGCGGCAGGGCATCGGACGGGAAGCATCCGGCGCAGTTGATGTTTCTCTTCGAGCGAGCCACCGACCCCTGGACGAAATCCGCCTCGAAAGGCGCAGCCGCGCCGGAGAAAGGGGCGGGCTGGACGCGGGTTCTGGTTCCTTTCATGGCCGCCGAAAACTACCGGCCCGGGGAAGCGATGGTTTCCCTGCGCTTCGCCTTCGGCTCGCAGACCGTCGAGGTGGGCGGGCTATCCGTGATCAATTACGGCAAAACGAAGACCCTGGAGGAACTGGTTCATCGGGCCGCCGAGAGCGAGCCTCTCGGCACGGTCAGGGTGGCGGTCAATCTCAGGGACACGCGCCAGACCCTGATCGGCTTCGGAGGCAATTTCTGCCAGCCGCGCTATGGGGATACGGAGCCGATGGATGCCGTGGGGCGCTACAGCCTGAACACTCTGCGCGTGGCACACGCGCGGGTCGGCATCCCTCTGAACTGGTGGACTCCCGAAAAGGGCGTCTACCGCGACGAGGCGCAGGCCCGCGCCGCCTTTCTGTTGATGCAGGAGATGGCCCGCCGGAAAATCCCCATCGTGGGATCGGTGTGGGAAGGGCCTGCCTGGATGCTCGGGGGCCAGCGGGAAGAGGCGGGCCGCACCCTTCCCCCGGAGCGGTACGCCGACTGCATCGAGGCGGTCGCCCGCTTTCTCGTAACGGCACGGGACAAATACGGCGTCGCGGTCGAATGCTTTTCCTTCAACGAGCCGGACTACGGGGTCAATTTCAAATTCACCCCGCAGCAGATGGCGGCTTTCATCTGCCAGGCCGGGCCGCGGTTCCGGGCGCTGGGCCTCAAGACCCGGTTTCTGATCGGCGATACGGCCAGCGGAGGGCCGACCGCAGACTACATCCAGCCGTTGCTGGAGGACCGGACGATAGCCCCTTACCTCGGCCCCATCGCCTTCCACTGCTGGGATGCGCTGGACGCTCCGGACGCAAGCTACGCCCGGATTGCAAAGCTCGGCAGGAAGTATAAAAAGCCCGTCTGGTGTACCGAGGCCGGGCATGACGCCGGTTTGTGGCAGCAGCCCGACCCGTGGGAATCCTGGGAAAACGCCCTCCGGACAGCCCTTGCCTACGCCAAAACGCTCCGCCTCACCGGATCCGTCCTGATGGACTACTGGACTTACCAGAATAACTACCCGCTTGTCAGCGCGGACGGCAAGCGCCCCTTCCGCGTCTTTCATGTCATCCTCCAGATGGAGGCCGCCCTGCCTGCCAGAGCGAAAATCGCCTCCGCCGCCTCATCCGGCGGGGCTTTGAGCGTCCTGGCCGCTACTGGCCCGAAGCGCGGGCAGTTTTCCGTGCTGCTGGTCAACCCTTTCGGCCCGGGCAAAGCCGTCCTCACTGGCCTCCCGCCCGGAGCCGCGATAACGATGGCCCAAAGCGATTCCACCACTCAGAACCGCACAACCTTTGCCGGAAAGATAGGTCGCGACGGAAGGCTGACTGTGGCCCTGCCTTCGCGCTCCGTGGTTACGGTTGCGGGCAGGAGCAGTGAAACTATAAAGTAGACCGAACAAGAAAGGACTCGATTTTTCGATGCATCGCTGGTTTTGCGGCTTATTTCTCTTCCTGACATCCTGCGCTGCGGCTTTTGCCCAGCCCATGACCATCCCGCAGCTTGACGAACGGCCCGTTTTGGACGGCATCGATAATGATGCGGCATGGGCAAAGGCGGCTTCGCTGGCTCTGCCCTATCGCCTGGGCGGGGGCGAAGCGCAGGCGAGAACCGCCGTGAAGGTTTACTTTACCAACCGGGCGATCTTTTTGCTCTTTGCCGCCGAGGAGGCGCTCCCCGAAAGGATGCAGGCCCGTATGCGCCGGCGGGACGGGCAGGTATGGCTCGATGACTGCGTGGAGGCGTTCTTCGCCCCGGACCGCGCCGAACCGGGCTGCTATTATCATGTGGTGGTCAACAGCCTGGGGGCGATCCGGGACGAATACTGGAGCGACGGCAAATCCGACGCTTCCTGGAACACGGGCGCTATCGCGGCGGCCCGCCGGGAGGGAACGCGGTGGGTCGTGGAGACTTCCATCCCCTTCACCGCATTCAACCGCGCCCCTGTCCTGAAGGACGATTGGGCGGCCAACTTCGCCCGCTCGCGCCTGCCTGTGCCCGAACCTTCGAGCTGGCAGCCTCTTGCCAGCGGTTTCCACGAGCCGGAGAAATTCGGGGCGGTCGTCTTCCCCTGGGTGTCCTCTCTGCCGGTCGTGCGCGAACTGGCCTCCTACACCACCTTTATCCAGGCGGAAAAACTCCTGCAAGCCGTTTTGCCGCTCCGCAGGCAACTGCCCGCAGCATCCCGTTCCCCTTTGTGGCAGCAGGCGGCAGGAAGGATCAGCCGGTGGGAAGACCTGCTGGAATCCGAAGTCCCCCCGGCCCGGACGTGGCTGAATATCCGGCAGGTGCAAAAGGAAAGGCTGGAATGGAATTCCCTGGTCCGCCGGGCGAGGGCGGAAGATAAACGGCAGGCCATCACCCGCAATCTCGGCCAGCCCTACACCGTTTTTGTCCTTTCCCCCATGACCAAACTTCGCCCGGAGGAGATTCCTGACATCGCCCCGGTCCGCCCGGTGCGCCTTTATGCCGCCCGCGGGGAGGCGGAAAGCGCCCAGCTTCTGGTTTCCGCGCTCTCCCGGCCTCTCCGGAACGTCTCCGTGAGATGCTCGCTGACCGGCCCGGGCGGCGGAACGCTGCCTTTGGAAATCCACCGGGTAGGCTATGTGCCGGTGAAGCAGCCCACCCCAGGAGGCTTCGGAATCGCGGGGCGATATCCCGACCCCCTGCTGCCGTTCCGGCCCTTCGATGCCCCGAGAGGGGAGCCCCGGGCCGTCTGGCTGACCGCCTGGGTTCCGCGCACTGCCGCGCCCGGCGAGTATCGAGGAACCATCGCCGTTGTCCCTGCCGGTCAGAAGGCCGTTCTCGTTCCCTTCAGTGTGAAGGTCTACAAAACCGTCCTGCCGGCGCGGAGCGCCCTCAAAACAGCCGTCCTCATCCGGAACACGGGCGGCGCTCCCGCACTCTACGGCAAGCGGTGGACTCCCGAACGGCTGAAGCGGTTTTATGAAACCGGCCTGCGCTACCGGTTCACCGCCCCGCCTCCTCTGCCCTGGGATAATCTCTTTTCCCGCCAGCCGGACGGCCAGTGGAAGGCGGATTGGGCCGATTTCGACCGCCAGGTCCGGGAATGGATAGCAAAAGGAGCCACCGCCTTCTCCATCGGCGGCATCCTGCACTGGGGCGTCAACCTCCCCCCTGAAGCGGACCGGGAGGAAACCGAAGCGAAGCTGCGACTCCTGGGCCGTCACCTCAAAGAGCGGGGCTGGAGCGACCGCTTTTACTGCTATGCCTTCGATGTACTTCCCGCCGCGGATCTGAAGCCGATCCAGGCGATCTGCGCCTATATCCACCGGCAGGCCCCCAACCTGAATGTCCTTCTGACCGGCTACAACCCGGCGTTCAGGGCGCTGGCCGGCTACATCGGCATCTGGGTCCCGCACATCAACCAGTACGACCCGGCCTTCATGCGGGCGCGTCAGGCCCGGGGCGACCAGGCCTGGATGTATGTCTGCATCGGCACGGCCAATACGTCCTACCCGGATATGTGGCGGATCGACTGGACCGGAACGGCCCACCGCGCCGTCGGCTGGTGGCTCTGGCGCTACAACTGTGAGGGCTTCCTCTACTGGTGCGTGGACTACTGGCTGGACAGTAAGGGCAGGCCGTTCGACCTCTTCCGCAACCCCACCGCCTATCCCGGCGGAAACGGCGACGGCTTCCTCTTCTACCCGGACCCGGCCCGGAGGTCGGATCCCATTCCCACCGTGCGCCTGGAAATCCAGCGCGACGGCTTCGAGGACTACGACCTGCTGGTTCTTCTCAAACAGGCCGTCCGGCGCTCCCGGACGGCCCGGGGCGAACAGTGGCTCGATGCCCGCCATATCATCACCGCCCCGGACCGCTTCAGCCATAATCCGGCGGCCTATGAAGCCCGGCACCGGGCCGTTCTGGAGGCCCTGGAGTCGGCTCGATAAGGAGGTCTATCTGATGAAATCCTTTACTTTCATTCTGCGGCTCGCAGCCACTTTTGTCTTTCTGGGATGCGTGCAAGGAGGCTGGGCAATGAATCTTTATGTTTCCCCCAACGGCAATGATGCCTGGTCGGGCCGGAAGGCCGGGCCGAACCGGGCGCAAAGCGACGGCCCCTTCGCCACCCTCGAACGGGCGCGGGATGCCGTGCGCTCCCTGAAAAGCTCCGGCGGTCTGCCCAAGGGCGGGGTGACCGTCTGGCTTCGTGGCGGCGTCTATCCCCGCACGGCCTCTTTTGAACTGACGGCCCGGGACAGCGGAACGTCTTCCGCCCCTGTCACGTACCGGCCCTACCGCAAGGAAGAGGCGCGCCTGGTCGGAGGGAAGGAGATATCGGCCTTCGAGCCGGTCACAGACCCGGCGGTTCTGGCCCGGCTCGATCCCGTCGGGCGCGAAAAAATCGTTCAGGCAGACCTGAGAGCCGCCGGGATCGAGGACTTCGGCAAGCTGACCGGGCGGGGGTTCGGCAGGGCGATCATGCCCTCGGCCCTGGAACTGTTCTTCCAGGACAGGCCGATGCAACTGGCCCGATGGCCCAACGGCTCCTGGGCGACCATCGCCGCCGCGCCCGCCGGGCAGAAGGGCGGCAGGTTCTCCTATAAGGAAGACCGTCCTTCCCGGTGGCTCAAGACCGGGGATGTCTGGGTTCACGGCTACTGGACTTACGACTGGGCCGACACCTATGAAAGAATCAAATCCATCGATCCACAGGCCAGGGTAATCGCCACCCATGAGCCGCATGGCGTTTACGGTTATACGGCAGGCAAGCGGTGGTACGCCCTCAATATCCTGGAAGAGCTGGATGAACCCGGAGAGTATTATGCGGACAGGGAAACCGGCATCCTCTACTTCTGGCCGCCCGTTCCCGTCGGGCAGGGCAAAGCTGTGGCATCCCTCCTCGAAAAACCTCTGATCGCCCTCAAAGGCGCTTCCCATATTACATTGCGCGGCCTGACCCTGGAATGCAGCCGGGGCAGCGGGGTGGAAATCTCCGGCGGCTCCCATAACCTGGTGGCAGGCTGCCTCCTCCGTAATCTCGGCACGGTCGCTGTCAACATTGAAGGGGGAACGGAAAACGGCGTGCAGGGCTGCGATATCTTCGACACCGGCGAAGGGGGCATCTCCCTGAGCGGCGGTGACCGGAAGACCCTGACGCCCGGCCACAACTTTTCTGTGAACAATATCCTCACCCGCTTCAACCGGTGGAGCAAAACCTGCCGGCCCGGGGTTGCGGTCAACGGTGTCGGCAACCGGGTGGCTCACTGCCGCATCTACGATGTGCCTCACAACGCCATCCTGATGGGAGGCAACGAGCATATCATCGAATATAACGAGATTCATGATGTCTGCAAGGAAACCGGCGACGCAGGGGCCTTCTACATGGGCCGCGATTTTACACAGAGGGGGAATATTGTTCGTTACAACTACTTCCACGACCTACGGGCAGGTGGTCTGGAGGGGCAGCAGGGCTTTACAGATGTGATGGCCGTCTACTTGGATGACTGCCTGAGCGGAACCACCGTTTACGGTAACATCTTCTATAAGGCGGGCCGGGCCGTGATGATCGGCGGGGGCCGAGACAACACGGTTGAGAACAATATTTTCGTGGAGTGCTCCCCTTCCATCCATGTGGATGCCCGCGGCCTCGGGTGGGCCAGCTTCTGGTTCGACGGCAGGGATTCCACCCTGATGGACGGCCTCAAAGCGATCCATTACAAGCAGCCCCCTTACAGCGCCCGCTACCCGGAGCTGCCCGGCATCCTGGAAGATGAGCCTGCCGTGCCTAAAGGGAACAAAATCATCCGCAACATCAGCGCCGGAGGGAAATGGATCGACCTTTACGACAACCTGACCGATAAAACCATCCTCCTGAAAAACAACCTTACTGACGGCGATCCGGGTTTTGTCGATGCCTCTATCCAGGACTTCCGCCTTAAGAAAGATTCGCCCGCCTGGAAACTGGGCTTCAAAGCGATTCCGGTCGAAAAAATCGGGCTGCTCAAGGATAAATACAGGGCGGTTGTCAAATAGAGTGCGCGTTCGCGCAGAGGGCGTCCTGTATGCTCGTTCTCGAATGGCGGCAGAGGGCAGGCACGCAGGTCTGCCCCTGCGGGCACCCCACGGAACGGAGGGTTTTGCATGCGCTGGATGCTGGCAATCGGGCTGGCGGCAATAACGCTTTCGGCTCTATCCGCCCCGACTCAAACGACTGCAAGGAGGAAACAACCCATGAGCGCATCGGAGAAAACGCGCCCTGTCTCCCGGAAAAACGCCTTTTTCGGACTGCATTTCGACCTGCACCCCCAGAAAACGGATACCTCGCTGGGGGCCGACATCACCGAAGAGAACATCGGCCATCTTCTGGCCCGCGTCAAGCCGGACTACGTGCAGTACGACTGCAAGGGCCATGCCGGTTACACCGGCTACCCTACCGAAGTCGGCTGGCCCTCGCCCGGCATCGTGAAGGATTCCCTGGCGATCTGGCGCAAGGTGACCAAAGAGCGCGGCGTCGGCCTGTATATCCACTACTCCGGGGTCTGGGATACGGTGGCCCTGGAACACCATCCCGATTGGGCGAGAGTGGATAAAGACGGCAACCGGGACAAAAACAACACCAGCACCTTCGGCCCCTATGTGGACGAACTGCTCATCCCGCAGCTCAAGGAAGTGACCGCTGCCTACGACCTGGACGGCATGTGGGTGGACGGGGAGTGCTGGGGCGCTCAGATCGACTACTCCCCTGCGGCCCTGGAAGCCTGGCGCAAGGAAACGGGCTATCAGGACGCTCCGAAAGACCGATCCGATCCGCACTGGCTGGAATGGAAAATGTTCCATCGCCGCCAGTTCGAGAAATATCTCTGTCACTGGGTTGACGCCCTTCACGCTCACAACCCGAAATTACAGATCACGAGCAACTGGATGTATACCAGCTTCGCCCCCAAGTCCATCGTCGCCAAACTCGACTTCCTTTCCGGCGATTATTCCCCAGCCCTCTCGGTGGACAGGGCGCGGGTGGAGGCCCGCTATCTGGCGAACACCGGCATGCCCTGGGATTTGATGGCATGGGGCTTCAACTGGGGTCACGAACTGGGCCAGAGTCTCAAACCGGCCATCCACTTGCAGCAGGAGGCCGCGGTCGTGCTGATGCAGGGCGGGGGCTTCCAGATTTACTACAACCCCACCCGCTCCGGCTACCTGGTGGACGAGATCATCGAAACCACAGGCCAGGTGGCCGATTTCTGCCGCGCCCGCGAGAGCGTCAGCCACAAGAGCGTGACCGTTCCCCAGGTGGCTCTTCTCCTCTCCACAGAGACCCAATTCGACCGCTCCGATTCGGTCTTCTCCCCCTACGGCACTTTCGATGAGATCGAAGGGGCGCTTCACGCCCTCCTGGAACTGCACTACTCGGTCGATCTTCTGGCCGAACACCAGCTTCAGCCGCGCCTGAAGGAGTTCCCTATGGTCGCCATCCCCGACGCCTACAAGCTGTCGGAGGATTTCAAGCAGGCCCTGCTCCGGTACGTAGAAGGGGGCGGCAGCCTTCTCCTTCTGGGCGAAAAGTGCGCCCGCCTCTTCGAATCCGCCCTGGGCGTGAAGCTGGAAGGCGAACCGCAGCAGGCGGCAGCGGAACTCAAGTCCGACGCCGGGGTGGTCAATGTGAACGGCCTCTGGCAGAAAGTGTCGCCCACGACCGCCCGGCCCTTCGGCTACCGCTACCCCACCCGCGATACCCGCAGGGAAGGGGAAGTGGCCGCTACCCTGTCCGCTTACGGCAAAGGCAAAATCGGGGCCATCTACGGCCCGGTCGTCCTGGCCCACTTCCGCTGCCACCATCCCTCGCTCCGCAGCTTCATCGGCAGCCTGGCGGCAGAACTCTTCCCCGATCCGGCCGTCCGCGTCAAAGGCCCGGCCTGCCTGGACATCGCCCTCCGGCGCATGGCGGACGGCAATCTCGGCCTTCACCTGCTGAACATGGCCGAAACCCAGCGAGCCGACCGCTTCCTGACCACCGACTTCATCCCTGCCCTCGGCCCGATTGAAGTCACCCTCAAAACGGACAAAAAACCGTCCGGCGTTTCCTGGGAACCGGACGGCAACCGGCTGGAATGGTCGTGGCAGGAAGGCAACCTGACCGTCACCGTTCCCTCGCTGCACGTACATGGGGTGGTTGTGGTGGAGTAGTTCAGCGATGGGCCAGCCTGCGTCGATGTCATTGCAGAAGAGGCTATTTCAATTTCGCAGTGACATCGACGCTCTGTTCCGCACTCATGAGGAAACCCCTGTTTCCTCTACGGACGCATATTCTCAAAGATAATGCGCCACGCGTCAGATCATCCCCTCTGGCAAATTCCCCTGCCCTCACGTTCCACTCCAAAATTAAGCTATTATATGGAACTTTCTCGGAATCGCTGCGTCTAAGTTTTTGCGAGTTTCGTTTATAATTAAGGCGTCTGAAAATTTTATGCCTATTAATCAATTGGAGGGGATGGCTTGAAGCGGTGGATCTATATGCTGGTTCCGGCGGTGGCGCTGGGTCTGATGATCGCCTGGAGGCTGGAGGCGAAGAAGCAGGAGGCCGCGCAGGAAGCGCAGATGCGAACGATGCGGATGAAGACCCCGCCGACCGTAGCGCTCGCCCCTGCGAAGGTGCGGGATATCGTTCAGACCTTCCAGGCGGTGGGGACGATTGAATCACCCTTCAGCGTCAAATTGACCCCGAAAGTCTCCGGGCGCATCGATTATGTCGAAGTCCGGGAAGGCGATCCGGTTCAGAAAGGGCAGGCGCTGGTCAGGCTCGATCCGTCCGATGTGGAGGCCGAAGTGCAGCAAGAGGCCGCTGCGCTTGCGGAGGCGCAGTCCCGGCTGGCGCAGGCCCAGATCAACCAGGATCCCATCAATGTAGGGGTCGGCACCCAAATACGCCAGCAGGAAGCGGCCCTGGCAAGCGCGAGGGCCGACTACAACCAGGTCGTCAAAAACTACGAATCCCAGCTGGCGGCGGCGGCGGCCTCGGTGGAGGACATTCAGGGGCGGGTGAGCAGCGCCAGCGCCGCCATTGGCAACGCCCAGGCCGCTGTTCGAAGCGCCCAGGCCAACCTCGAAAACGCCCGTTCCAAATACAACCGCATTCACGACCTCTACCAGCAGGGCTTTATTGCGGCCCAGGAAGTGGACGACGCCCGGACCGCGGTCAGCGTACAGCAGGGCGCTCTGGAAGTCGCTCAGGGCCAGTTGGAATCGGCGAAATCGGCGCACGGCTCCGCGCAGGCGCAGTTGCAGGCGGCCAAGCAGCAGGCCAGCATCGTGAGAACCAAAGGCAAGGCCGATATCGAGGCAGCCCGGGCGAAAGTCGCCCAGGCGAAGGCGGCCCTCGATTACGCCAGGGCCAACACCGCCCAGAGGCCCGCCTACCGGCAAAACCTAGCCGCCCTCCGTTCCACAGTCGCGGCGGCTCAGGCCGCCTTGAAGATTGCCGAAGCACACCGTGCCGATACGGTGCTGCAATCCCCTCTGAACGGCTTCGTGACCGGGCGCTATATGGATCCCGGAGCGACCGCAACTCCCGGCCAACCCATTCTGGCCGTGCAGGAAATCCGGCGGCTGTGGGCCACCATCCCCGTGCCCGAAGAGACCAGCCGCAAGATTTTCGTCGGGCAGGCAGCCGAAGTCAGCTTTGATGCCCTCCCGGGCAAAACTTTTACCGGCAAAGTGGCCCAGATCAATCCTTCCGCCGATCCTGCCAGCCGCCAGTTCTCCGTGAAGATCATGCTGGACAATCCCCGGAATATCATCAAGCCCGGCATGTTCGCCCGCGTCTCGATGGTCGCCGACCGGGTGCGCTCCGCTCTGGTCATTCCCCGAGAGGCGGTGCGTCAGGACAGGGAGGGCGCATCGGTGGTCGTGGTGGATGACGCCAATATCGCCCGCCAGCGCCCTGTCAGGCTGGGAGCCTCCGATGCTGAGGGATTCGCTGTCACCGAAGGGCTGCGGCCCGGCGAAAAGGTCGTGACTCTCAGCGCCTCCCCGAATATCCGGGACGGTCAGGAAGTCAGCACCGGCGGCGAGGGCAGGAGAAGGCCGGGGGAAGAAGCGCAACCTGGCGAGAGAGGGCGGCGAGGCCAGGGATGAATCGTAGATCGCATAGGACTCTTGCTTGATGCCGGCAACGGGACGACCGGTAGGGGCATCGTGTAGTCCTACCCCATAGGTATCCAGATCAGGGTGACTGTCCCGCCGGGGCGGGGTGCGGGACTTTGATAGATGGTTACCTAACCCCCCGGCCCCCTGCCCGAAACGGGCAGGGGGAGGGGATGGGGGGTCAAGTACCGCACGATCTATCCCCCTCTCCCCGTTTCGGGGAGAGGGGCTAGGGGAGAGAGGTAACCCATCCCAGGGGAGAGAGGTCACCCCTCCCCCAGGAGCGGAGGATCTTTCCCCTTATCTGGATCGCTATGGGGCATCGTGTAGTCCTACCCCTATTTATCGAAGGAGTGCCACATGAATTTCGCTCGCTTTTCGGTGACAAGGCCGGTGGCGGTGACGATGCGGATTGCAGCC
>JADLDR010000100.1 GCA_020846535.1 Armatimonadota bacterium
ATTCAACCTATGAATAACGAACGTCATGACCAGGACATACGGTGCATTTTTCGGTAAATTCCCGGACCGGATCTCTGAAAAGAAATTACCGTTGCGCGCTTTATGGTAGGGGAAAACGATATTTTGAGCCTTGCCGCCGATGTCGGCCAGAATGGCAACACGCGAATCGGCGTCCTTGTGGACGAAACCGCGAATGTGTGTTTTGAATCCCTTCACGCGCCCTATGGATACGGTCATCGGAATGCGGACTGCAACCGTTCTTACCGCCAGAGATTTATCGCCGTTCGGTTCCAATCGGAGAGTGAGGTCATCAAACACAATCGATAGAGCGCTGCCATCCGGGGCCGAAGACGTCTGTATCGTTTTAGGATCCAGAGTTTCCAACGCATCGACGATTGTCGGCTGGGACCATACGATTCTGACCTTTGGATGGGCCTGTTTTTTGTTACCCCGGGAACCTGCCGCATCAAGCGCCGCAGCCAGGCAAACCAGGCTATACAACGAGATAATGATCGAAAGGTGCATGCGATTGATACGTTTTATCATCGGGTCTCCTCTCACAGCAACCGGTTCTCTGTTTTATCACAGATCAATGGAAACGATTTCACTCGACTGGCTAAAAAACTCGACAACGACGATATCGCTATTCGGATAAGATACAAACGAACCTGTATTCGATGCCGTCCAGGGCATGGCGGCTGCCTTAGACGCGCCGATCATGCAGTTCTCCCAACGAACCTCCTGGACGAACGAACCGGTATGAAAGTCCTGCACTCCTTGATGCTGGCCGATACTGGTCACGCGCTTCAGGCGGTTTCCTCCTCCTTCAGGATTCCAGTGGAACTTGGTAGGCTTGCCCGCGCTGTCAGCCTCTACGTTGGAGTTCGATGTCGGATACTTCGATACGTCAACCCGGATCTCATATGCTACGAGATCTCCTGTGCTGGCAATAGCTCCGGTTGCTTTTACTTCAAGCAAATCCCGGTCTATCACCTCGAATTCCAGCTTCACTGTCCGCTCGGAAGCAAAGCGTTCATAGGCTGACGCTCCTGGCTGAGGCCCATAAGTAAAGCCAAAGCCGCTCACCGCTAAAAATAGCGACCAGTTATCATAAGTGGAGCTGTATTGGAAGCCTGCGTCCACTTCACCGCCGTTCCCGCCTCGCCCTCCCATATATACATAGACCGTATCTCCTGAGGGCTTCTGATCCCCATCCGGCGTAAGTGTGGTAATATTTTGACGGCCCGGCAGATAGATATCCGCGGACTCATAGGCGAAACCTGTTTTCGAGAGAACTCGCCTGAAAGGACCTGTATTGTTTTTTTCTGAAAGGAATGCCATTTTTATCTCCTGTCTTCCAAAAGCCTCAAAATGGACTTATACCCGAAAAACAGGTATAATAAAACCAACAGGCGCAGCAAAGCCTCTACCCAGAGCGCGCTCGCTTGGACACCGGGCAGGGAGAGTGGCCGCTCTTCCTGCCTTTTTATTCGATTGGCGAAAGCCTGTTGCGGAAGGCTCAGGCGATAAGATTAAGTGAGTTTCGAAAAACAGTCGGGTATATTATATCAATAGCGGTTAGGCTTGTCAATAGGCAAACCTAGTAAAATTACTGTTTTTTTTTTGAAAATCTTCTTTGTTTTATTTCTTACATCCAGATTGACATGCGATTTTGGGAAATTTTGTCAAAGAGTGTGTCAACGGAGCGGGACAAGGGGCGGTCCGCACGCCTGCCGGAGTTGCCTCCGGGCCGATCCCGACTTTCACCCCACCTCGAACAACTTCTCCACCCGGCAGGCAAGCCCTGGCAGCAGGTCTCCTCCCCCCAGGCGATCCTCCGGCCCGTATACCCGCGTCTCCAGCAGCGACCGATAGACCGTCGCCTGCCGCGCCTCCGGCCTCAGCAGCCACACCTCCTCTGCGCCTGAAGCGAAATACTCGCCGATCTTGCGGAAAGCGTCTTCCCAATCCTCGGAGGGCGATATGACTTCGATGCACAGATCCGGGGCGGCTTCCCCGAAACCGATAGGCGATTGCCCTCCGGGAAGCCTTTCTTTCCGGGTGAAGGAGATATCGGGGCTGCGGATATTGCCGCCTTCCATGCGAAAGCCCGCCTGAGAGCCGCTTAAAGCCCCTCTGCCTCTGGCATAAGGATAGAGCGCCACTCCGGCGCGCATCACGATTTCATCATGCCTCATCCCTGCCGGCGCTTCCTTCGCCTCCCTGTCCACCATCTCGTATTTGCGCCCGTCGTCGGGCAGGCGCATAAATTCGGATTCGCTCATCATTGCTTTGACGCCGACCATACGGCCCTCCTCGAAAACTATCGGACATCCCGGCGTTAAGGCAGGTTTTCCAGATCGTCCAAATCCTTGTGCCGCCCGCTCGCTTTCTTGTTGATTTTCAAATGCTCCAGGCTGATGATGGACACCTCGACTCCATCCAGATCATCCGCCGCCCGGCTCCGATAGCATTCTTCGAAATCCACGCCAGAGATAGTCGTCAGGAGTTCGATCCGGACGGGCGGCATGCCCATTCGGATGATGCGGTTCTCCGTCAGAAAAATCGCTTCCGTCACCTCCGGCGATGCAAAACCGAATTCCCTGAGAACCGCCACAAGCTTTTTCGCGTTCTCCGGCCCGACAGCGACCCACAGATCCATATCCGCGGTGGCTCGCGGGTAGCCATAGTAGCCCACGGCATAGCCGCCGACCAGCAGATAGCGCACATCATGGGTATTCATCAACCGCAAGAACTCTTTGAAGTCGTTCGGCAGATGGATCGTAGCCATAGACGATTTGCCTCATCCATTCGACAGCCTCCAGCCGTTCATAAGGCGTCCTGGAGAGCCAGTACGATTTTTCGTCGGCTTCATCGAATAGCGAAGCCACCGAGAAACTATTCTTATCGACAGTCCCATGTCCCATCTTTAGATATCCGTCACATTGCGAACTGACACCCTGAGCCGAAAACCGCCCCGGTCGCCTTTCATCCGATGTCGAACAACTTCTCCACCCGGCAGGCAAGCCCTGGCAGCAGGTCTCCTCCCTCCAGGCGATCCTCCGGCCCGTATACCCGCGTCTCCAGCAGCGACCGATAGACCGTCGCCTGCCGCGCCTCCGGCCTCAGCAGCCACACCTCCTCTGCGCCTGAAGCGAAATGCTCGCCGATCTTGCGAAAGGAGTCCGGGAAGTCCTCCGAAGGGGAGATTATTTCGATTGCCAGATCGGGCGCGAAGTCTTCGAAACCTTCGGAGGGTTGGCCTCCGGGCATCCTCTCCTTCCGGGTAAAAGAGACGTCCGGGCAGCGGATATCGCCCGTTGCCATGCGGAAACCTGCCTGCGATCCGGACATAACGCCCCGCCCTTTGGCGTAAGGCCCCAGGAGCATAATCAGATTGGCCCCAATCGCGTCGTGCTTATGGCCTGCCGGCACTTCCTTCGCCTCCCCGTCCACCTTGCGCCCGTCTTCAGGCAGGCGCATGTATTCCTCTTCCGTCATTTTCGCTTTGATAACAACCATTCTGCCCTCCCGGTGAGGCTTTGAACGCTCAAAGCACAATCAATTTATACGTTTTACATCCTGCTGTCAGTATATCGCAAATGCGGATTGTTTGTCAAGCCCCGGGCGCGGCAGGAAACGCCCTGTCGGGCCGTCGAATTGAAAATACTCAGCAAGCGTTTTCAAAGGGGAGGAATCGGCATGTCGGAAACAAAGATGAGCCGCCGGGACTTCTTGAAACAATCGGCCATCGGCGCGGCGGCGCTGGGGCTGAGCGCGTACGGAGCGCCTGCAATGGGCAGCGTGATCGGGGCCAACGACCGGATCCGGATCGGGGTGATCGGCTGCGGCGGGATGGGGACCGGCCACCTCCAGCGCCTGGTCGAGATGAGCCGAAACCCGGACGAAAAGCTTCAGGTGGTAGCCGTCTGCGATGTCTACGAGCCTCGCAAGGACCGGGCGAAAACCATCTCAAGAGGCCGGCTTTTCCACGATTACCGCAAGATGCTGGAGATGCCCGACCTGGATGCCGTTCTGGTCGCCACCCCCGACCACTGGCATGCGAAGATGTCTATCGATGCGATGGAGGCAGGCAAGGATGTCTATGTCGAGAAGCCGATGACCCTTCACTGGAAAGAGGCCAAAGAGGTCGCCGCAGTCCAGGCCAAAACCGCCCGCGTCCTTCAGGTGGGCGTGCAGTCCACCTCCGAAGACCGATGGTGGCGCGCCAACGAATTGCTGAAGCAAGGGGCCATTGGTAAGCTCCTCTGGACGCAGAGCAGCATTTGCCGCAACTCCCGCGAGGGAGAGTGGAACTGGGGCATCGACCCGGACGCCAGGCCGGGCGCGAACCTGGATTGGAACCTCTGGCTCGGGCCGGCGAGAAAGCGCAAGTGGGATCCGGAGCGGTATTTCCGGTTCCGCAAGTTCTGGGATTACTCCGGCGGCATCGCCACCGACCTCTTCTACCACCAGCTCGGACATCTCCAGATCGCCCTGGGGCCGGAGTTTCCTCAAAAAGTGTCGGCCTCCGGCGGTATCTACGCCTTCCGCGACCGCGAAGTGCCGGACACTTTCCACATCATGATCGACTACCCTTCCGGCCATACGGTGGCCATGGTTTCCTCGATGGCGAACCGCCAGGGCATCGGCGAAGTCATCTACGGCCACGAGGCCACCATGCATTTCGAAAGCCCCGGGGTCGTCATCCGCCCTGAAGAGGAGTTCCAAAACGAACGCCGCGAGGTCCGCGTTCCCGAGCAGCCCCGCAGCGACCACATGCACAACTTCCTGGAATGCATCCGCAGCCGCCAGGATCCCCACTGCAACGCCCGGACCGGCTACCGCATCATGACCGCCATCTCTTTGAGCGTCGAAGCCTACCGCAAGGGCAAAATCATGAAATTCGATCCCGCGAAAGAAGAGGTCATAAAGTAATCCAACCCAAGTTGCTCCCTACCCGAATTGAGGTCGGAGGGGTAGGGGCGCGATGCATCGCGCCCTACAGCGGCAAACGGGGCTGGCCCCGGGCTAGATAGAAACTTGGGTTAATCTATGACCAGACTAAATACGGAAGTGCCATCGCTGCCTTTGCGAAGAGGGTAGCGACGAAGCAATCTCTAACGGCACACAACCAAGCAGCGTATCGATACCGTCTGCGAGGAGCTTAAGCTTGGCGGCAATCTCCAGCCTCTTAAAAACAAAGCAAGCCGTCTTGAGCATCGGCATCCGAATAGATAAGGAGTGACCTATGCCCGATACATCCAGTGCGAACAAGCGATTACAATGGTGGACTGAAGCCCGATTCGGAATGTTCATCCACTGGGGGCTTTACGCCATCCCGGCGCGGGGCGAGTGGGTGATGCTCTGCGAGCGCATCCCGAAGGAGGAGTATGCCCGTCTGTCCTCCGCCTTCCGGCCCGGTAAGTTCGATGCGGACGCCTGGGTCGCGCTGGCCCGGGAGGCGGGGATGAAGTATATGGTGCTGACCACCCGCCACCACGACGGCTTCTGCCTGTGGGACAGCCAGGTGTCCGACTTCACCGCCCCGAAGACAGCGGCCAGGCGCGATTTCGTGGCCGAATATGTGGAAGCCTGCCGGAAGGCCGGGATGCGGGTCGGCTTTTATTATTCCCTCCTGGACTGGCGCTTCCCGGCCTACTGGACAGGGCCGGAAAAAGACCCCGAAGGCTGGATCCAGTCGCTCAACGAGGAATGGGTGGAGTTTGTCGATTACGTCCACGCCCAGGTCCGGGAGCTTTGCACTCGCTACGGCAAGATCGATATCCTCTGGTACGACGGCGGCTGGCCCCACGACGCCCGGGACTGGCGGGCGAAGGAACTCAATGAGACGGTGCGCGACCTCCAGCCCGATATCATCATCAACAACCGTTCCGGGCTGCCGGAAGACCTGGACACCCCGGAGCAGCATATCACCGCCTTCGCGCGGCCCTGGGAAGCCTGCATGACTATCGATGACCTCTGGTGGGGCTACCACCCGGGAGACCCCAACCTGAAGTCCTCCATGCAGCTTGTCCGCAACCTGGTGCGGTGCGTCTCTGCAAACGGCAACTTCCTCCTCAACATCGGCCCCAAGTCAGACGGCTCCATCCCCGCTCCCTTCGCCGCCCGCCTGAAGGAGATCGGCGGGTGGCTGAGCCGGAACGGAGAATCCGTTTACGGCTGCGGCTCCTCCCCCTTCGGTCAGATGCATCTGGGGCATGTCACCGCCCGGGGGCAGACCGTCTATCTTCATGTCATGTACTGGCCCGGAACCGAGATGTGCGCGGCAGGCATCAAAAATCGAGCAAACCGGGTGCGGATGCTCGCCACCGGCGAGGAGATGCCCTTCGAGCAGGCCCGTGACCGCCTCTTCGTGCGCGGCCTGCCGAAAAAATCCCCCGACCCTATCGATTGCGTCTTCGCTATAGACATCGAAGGATCCCCCGAAGTGGCGGAAGCGGACTTCTGGAAGTAAAAACAGGCTTTCGCTTGGCCCCAACGGGCAAGCCATATCGATGCAGCCTGCGAAGAGCGCCATGTCGATGTCCTTGTGAGGAGCGCAGCGACGAAGCCATCTCCAGTCTCTCGCCCACGGACAGAGTCTTCTTGTTCATTTGTTACTCTGGAGATTGCCGCCAAGCTAAAGCTCCTCGCAAGGACAGACAAATGATTCGATTTCTTTTACCCCTTCCCCTTCACAGTCACGATGTTGGCGACGATCCCCTCCGGCTCCACCCATTGGGCCAGATAGTTGAGCGACCTATCCTTCCGGTTGTAGAAGAATCCGCCTGTCATGTAGTCTCCCAAATCCTGGCGCACCGCCCAGGCTCTCGGCTGGCCTCCTTTGACCGACAGATACGCGGGCGCGGAACAGCTGTCCCCTGAGAATACTGCATAGCGGGCGGCGTACCGCCTCTCCGCCGCGCCCCGGGCCGGAGCCTCCACCCAGTAGAGAACGCTTGTATCGGGCATGGGCCGCCTGCCCAAGCCCACCCTGTCGGGGTCGATGAAAGCGAAATACATGACGGAAGACTTTTCGGGATTTTCCGCCCGGACGCGGGCCAGCAGGGCGACCTGCGGCGCTTTGGCCGGATTTTTTACTATCACCTTGACGATAAGCGCCTCCTGCATCCCCTGTTCGTTCCTGATCTGGTAAGCCACCCGCACTGCCGAAGAACGCCGTTCGGCGGACGCCCGCGAGATCGAAGGGAGGGCGATTTGGTGAAATAAATCCACCGATTCCCCGCCCCGGGATGTTATTGCCGCCCCGTTTTCCGTGCCGAAGACAGGATAGCCCGGGCTGAAGACGGGCACTCCTCTCCTACCGACAGGCTTGAGGGTGAAATAGAGCGTCGGCTGCTCCCCGATGATCTGGAGGCAGAAGAGCCTCCCGTCCGGGGTGGAAGTCATCACCAGGGGAGACCAGGCCGGGAAGTCCTCCTTCAGCGCCTGCCAGGTGCGCCCCCTGTCCCGCGAGGAGAAAAGAAGCAGCGTATTATACTGCGGGAAATCTTTCCCGTACGGCCCGCTGATGACCCGGGTGGAGAGATAGACATAGCCGGTGAAGGGGCAGACATAGACCTCGGTGCGGTCGCAGCCGCCCACCCACCATCGCCGCTTCCCGTCCGGGTGCTGCCCCTGCCGGTCTGCCGGAACATCCGCCGCCCCGGCGTCGCTCATCGGGCGAGGGACGCCGTATTTTCCTCCCAGCACGCGCCCGAAATCTATGGGCGGGTATGCCTCCCAGGTCTGCCCGCCGTCCTCGGAATGCCAGACCAGTTCCCCGCCCCTTTGCCCGATATGATCTCCGGAGCCGGTCACCCGCTCCTCCTTCCAGGGCGCGTCAATCGGTTCCCACAGGTAGGCGTCCTTGAAGCAGAGGAGGCTTCCGTCGGTCAGACGCACGATCTGATTATCAGTAGCTATCGCCCGGCCCGGCGTTACAGGATATTCCTTCTCCTCGGTCGAGCTGGAGGTATCGAACGCCCCCTGCGCGTCGAGAAGAGGCCGGGTAAGAAGGCGAGCCGTGTTCCGGGGCTGGCCTGTTGCGACCACGATAGCGCCCCGGGAGCAGCGCGGGCCGGGATCGGCCACCCGGGCGGTGTTTTCAAAGTAGGGCGTTGCGTGAATACGAATGTTTTCGGGAAGTACGCGGTGGTCCGGGGCAGCCGTCAGCGATAGCGCCGTCAGGGAAACAATCCAGACGGCGAAATGAAAAGGGCGCAGCGCAGTCATATTCGATTCTCCTGTCAATCGGGGATTACCCTTTGGTGATAAAACAAGCACAATGTCGATGCAGCCTGAGAAAATCCTGGCAACATAATCTCTGGCTGCCTTCAATCTTCGATGAAGCGAAGCGGTTTCCTGCCCGGGCCGCCGATTGCTGCATGAAAATCGCTTTAACAGACCTCATAAATTCAATTGCCTTACAGCAGGGGAACGGCGGCGTCCGGCGTATCTTATCCTACTGCCATTCGCTCAGGAGGCTTCGCCATGCTCTGCTGGTGCCTGCTCGTTCTTTTGCTTGCGGCTGCGCCCGGCGCTTCGGCTGCCGGGGGAATCGAAGGCGGGATGTCTTTAGACACCATCAAATCACTCTTCCGCAATCCCCCTCCGGACCGGCGCATCTTGCAGATTATCCACAACTGGCCCGCAGACGCCGCCGGGCAGGACAGTCTGATCCGCACCCTCAAAGCGCGGGGTTTCGGCGGGGTGGTCTGCAATGTCCATTTCAACGATTACCTGAAGAGCGAGGCGATGTGGGAATCCTTCCGGCAGGCCGTTCGAAGGGCGAAGGAGGCCGGCCTGACCCTCTGGCTCTATGACGAACAGGGCTATCCTTCCGCCGCCGCAGGGGGCCTGACCCTGGAGGGACATCCCGAGTGGGAGGCCCTCGGCCTCTACGTCGTAGAAAGTGAGGATGAGGAGATCAGTTTGCCTCCCGGGACTGTGCGGGCGGCCTGGGCCTGTCCTATGGATAAAGGGAAGGTTGCTCTCGGTAAAGCGGTGGATATCCGGAAAGCCGTTCAGGGGCAAACGCTCCGGTGGCCCTCCCCTTCCGGTCCGTGGAGGCGGTTCGTCTATATGGAAGCCCCTCTTTATAAGGGCACTCATGCCGAAGGGAACCTTTTTGTCAAACGCCCCTACCCCAATCTCATGCAGAAGGAGCCGACCGCTCGCTTTATCGCCCTCACCCATCAGGCATACGCGGACCGCTTCCCCGGATTGAAGGAAGACTTCGATGCCGTCTTCACCGATGAGCCGTCCCTCATGAATGTATTCCTGACGCCCCAGCCCTACCCTGCCCTTCCCTGGTCCCCCGACTTCGCCGGGGAGTTTCAGAAAAGGCGCGGCTACGATATTTTGCCGAAACTGCCTGCCCTCACCGCTGAGGCCGGGCCGGAGACAGGCCGGGTCCGGTGCGATTTCTGGCGCACTGTGGGCGAGCTGGTGGCCGAAAATTACTTCGGGCAGATCCAGGAGTGGAGCCGCGCCCACGGTATCGCTTCCACCGGACACCATCTCTGGGAGGAAACCCTGGATTATCATGTCGGTTTCTACGGCGATTTCTTCGCCTCCGCCCGGCGCTACGATATCCCTGGCATCGACTGCCTGACCTCCGACCCGCCCACGGTTCCCTGGCAGATCGCCAAAATGCTCGGATCGGTGGCCGACCTGACCGGCTCCTCTAAAACCATGAGCGAAACTTCCGACCACTCCCAGAGATACCGCCCGCCCGGAGACAGCCGCCCCGTTCAGCCCGTCAGCCCGGCGCAGATCAAGGGAACCTGCAACCGCCTCTATGTGGCCGGGATCAACACCACCACCTCCTATTATAGCTGGGACGACCTCACCGATGCGGCGATAGCCGATATCAACGCTTTTGTCGGGCGAACCGGCCTGATGCTCTCCGGCACGAAGCACCGGTGCGATATCGCAGTCTACTATCCCATCGAAAGCTGCTGGGCCTATTTCACCCCGGCATCCCACCTCGCCACCCGCTCCCAGGAAGTCCAGCGGATCGGGCGCGTCTTCCAGGATGTCAGCGAGCGCCTCTTCCGCGCCGGCCGGGATTTCGATTACGTGGACGGGAAGGCGCTGGCAGAAAGCCGTGTGGATGGGAACGCTTTCACCGTCCGCGAGCGATACCGCCTCCTGATCCTGCCTCAAACGGACACTCTCCCCCTGGACGCCTGGGAGAAGGCTGCCGCATTCGCCCGCTCCGGAGGGGCGGTCGTCGCGGTGGGCCGCCTGCCGGCCAATTCGCTCAGCCAGTTCCCCGACCGGGCGATCCGGGCCGCCGCCCGGGAGATCTTCGGCAATATCCGGGAAGGGGCTTCCGCCCCGACCATGCGCCGCAATGAAAACGGTGGCGTGGGCGTCTACCTGCCCGCCGGTCAGGAAGCGATCCTCCCTGCCGTCCTGGACGCCCTTCTGGAGCCGGATATCTCCATCCCCGCCGGTTCCCCGATTCGCGCCTCCCACCGCCGCCTTGCGGGCGGGGAAGCCTACTATCTCATCAACGATTCGCCCGACCCGCTCGATCAGAAGGTCTCTTTATGCGGCCAGGGGCAGGCGCAGTTATGGAATCCTGAAGACGGCTCCCAGGCCGACCTGCCCGCAGAGGCCGAAGGCGACCGGAGCGCCGTTCGGATGAAGCTGCCTCCCTACGGAGCCGCCTTCATCCTTTTCAAAGAGTGCCGCATCCCACTCCGCTACAGCCCGGAAAAGCTGCCCATGCTCTCCCTGTCCCGCCTGCCGCTGGCAAAGATGGTTGGCAAACCCTCACGGAAAGCCCTCGGCCCGGAGCATGTCCGCATTACGCAACGGGAGGACGCCTCCCTGAAGCGTGGAAAGGACGCACCCTTGAGGGTGGAGGCCGTCCTGCAACAGGGCGGGGTGGATAGCTGGTGCTTTGTCAACATCGCCTTCCCGGAACCCTCCGATCTGTCGAAGGCGAAAGGATTCCGCATCGCGACCTGGGTTCCCGAAGGTCAGGAGGACTGCCGGGCCGATCTCCTGGTCATCCTCCGGGACGCGGAGGGCGGCGAATTTCTAGCCAGCGCCGCCCGGCCTCTCGTGAGGCCCGGCTGGCAGACCTCCATCGTCTGGCTCGAATCGTTCGCACGGGCGGGCTGGTCGCAGGGCGGCGGCAGCCAGCCGGTCATGAGCCGCATCGAACACATCAATATCGGGTGGGGCGGCTACATTGGCCAAAAGAACGAGAGAATCACCTTCGCCCTGGCC
>JADLDR010000101.1 GCA_020846535.1 Armatimonadota bacterium
CGCACCGACCCCAACGGCCTCTACGCCTACCCCGACCTGACCGTAGTGTGCGGCGAACCGGCCTTCCATGATGCCCGCCAGGATGTCCTGCTCAATCCGGTCGTGATCGTGGAAGTCCTCTCCCCCTCGACCGAAGCCTGCGACCGGGGCAAGAAGTTCGCCCTCTACCGGCGCATCGAATCTCTGGCCGATTATCTTTTGGTCTCCCAGGAGGAGCCTGGAATCGAGCATTACGCCCGCCAGCCGGACGACCGCTGGCTGCTGACCCCGGCGGAAGGACTGGAAGCATCAGTATATATTGCCTCGATAGACTGCCCGCTGGCCCTGGCGGATGTCTATGACAAAGTGTTCTGAACCGGGCGGCTGGGATAGGAAGCGTAGGATGCGGCAATTCTCCGGATGCAGTCTGCGAGGATCGATAGCGACGAAGCCATCTCCAGCGTAACAAATGTACGAGAAGCTCTACTCGTGGGCGTGAATCCGGAGATGGCTTCGTCGCGTCCGCTCCTCGCAATGACATCGAAAGGTTGCTTATCTTATCGATAAGTGAAAGTGCTGTGTCTAAATGTTTTCCTCTAACCATCGGAAGAACTCAGATAATCCATAAGATTGCCCCACTCCTTCCAGCGCACAGGCTACCGCTTCTTCAGATGTCATGGCCCGGCCTTTTGCCCAGAAGCGGGCAAGGCTTTCAGCATCCGAGACAGATCGGAGGCGCGATACGCGGCGTTCGTAATCAGGATGCTCAATCGGGAACCTGGAGGCTCCGGTAGTTTCGCGGAAGGCTTCAGCGAACCCGTAAAGGCAGGCGGCCCGCTCCGGCTGGCCCGACAGGGCGAACGCTCCGGCGGTATCTTCTATCGCCGAGGCGAAAAGATTCTCCCAGCCCGGGGGAATGAGAGGCAGCACCTCTATCAGCCGGGCAAGGGCTGCGGCGAGTTCGTTCTGGAACAGAAACATATGGCCCGATAGTATGAGATTCAATCCCGAAGAAGGGGGTGGCCGGAATCGGCAGGCGCAGCCGGTCGTCCCGCTCCGCTTTCAGGGGAGGAAAGGCCCACCGGGGTGTTTTCTCGGATGCGACCTGAAAGACGGGTTCTGCGGGCAGAGCGCCGTCCAGCCGGTAGCGGCCCAGAAGCGCCCACCGGTAGCCCAGACGGATCCTCAGCAGCGCCTCCGCGTATGGACGGAACCTGCGGTGAGAGGCACCAAACGGCTTAAAAACCGCGATTCAAAGGTTCTGCATTCTAACCAGAAGCCCTTGGAACTGATCGAGCGTATTATCCGGGCCTCCAGCGATCCAGGGGATATCATATGGGAACCCTTCGGAGGTTTATGCCCGGCTGCTGTCGTTTCGCTTCGCACAGGCAGGCAGTGCTATAGCGCGGAAACCAACCCTGACTACTACCGGCTGGCAAAAGCGCGAATAGACCGGGAAAGACAAGATATCGCATTATGAAAAGTCTTTTTCAGGAGCCTTTATCCGGCATTCCGCTGTGGGCATGGCAGAAATTTCCATCCGCCTTTAGCGAAGAAAAAACAGACTTGCAAATTGATCGTGCTTTGGCCCGGATGTTGCACGATATTCGGCAATCCGATATCTCTATTTCTGAAAGCGCGGAGGCAGTCAAAGCAATGCTCTACCGCATCCTCGAACTGCTCGGTTGACAGCGATTTCATCATAACACCATATCGGGATATCAGAAAACGGCAAGGCCAATCCGCTTAACGTTTTTGATGGCCTTCATTCTGTTTTCGCCTGCTCCCTCACACCCGCCACCCCGCCTGCAAACCTTTCCCGGCTACTTGGTGTCATTCCTCGCGTTCGCCGTGCAAAATCTACCGTTGAGGCGCTGGAGGCTATCATGCCGCCCATCTTTGAAGACATGACGGAGCCGACCGATGAGACGGTGGAAGAAACCGGTCCCGCTGAAGACCCTGCGGCGGCGGCTTCAAAACGGCCAGCGGATCGCTCTGGCCTGCCTTGAGGAAGCAATCGGTGCTGAAACCACCGACTCCTTCACACACCAAATATCCCCAAAGAGGAACTCCCCCTTCCATCGAGAAATGATACAGGCGAGGGGCAGGCGCTACCGCCCTGCCGCAATGTTTCGAGGGGCGACCGGCCCGGAAAGGAATCGTTCCGATGGCCCGCTGGCAGCGACGCGTTCCGGGAATCTTCCAGGCGCTCTGGTTGCTTCTATTTCTCTATGGAGGTCAAGCTGTTTTGGCACAGATTCAAGCGCACGCTCTTTACGAGCCGTCCGAAAAGCCCCTTCTGGAGGCGTCCGGCAACCTTTTTCTCAAGGCAGAAGTTTCCGCATCCTCCCACTGGAACGACCGGGAGCCTTCCTTCGCGGTGGACGGCGACCGCAGCAGCCCCGGCAACCACTGGGCCGCCGAGAATATCCCGGTCTGGCTTATGGTCGAACTGAAGGAAGCACGGGAGATCAACACTGTCCGCCTTTTCACCTTCTGGGACAACCGGAGGTATTACCGGTATTATATCGAGGGCTCCCCCGACGGGCAAAGCTGGAGCCTTCTGGCCGACCACCGCCGAAATACCGCCCCGGCCACCGAGATCGGCGATACCTTCCATTTCCCCGCCGCAAAGGTGCGCTTCGTGCGCGTCACCTTTACTCACAACTCGGCAAGCGACAGCGCGGAGGGCCATATCGTCGAGATCGAGGGCTACCGCCTGGGCGAAGGCGATATCCTCCGCCTGACCGGGCAGGAATCGGCCTGGAAATCGGTTGCCCCGGGCCTGAAAGGGGCGGTCGGTTCGCTGGATGTGCGCTACAGGCGCGATTCCGTTCCCGAAGCCGGGGATACGAAAAGCTGGAAAGCCTCTGCCTGGCGGGGCGAGCGGGCCAGCGGGCAACTGGCGCTCTGGACGGCGGATGGGGCGCGGCAGGTGCGCCTCTCGGCCCGCCCGCTCCGCGGCGAAGACGGAGCGGAGATTCCGATCAGAGTACGGTTCGTGCGCTACGTGCTGGGGGACGGCCAGTTGTATCCCGACATCCTCGACACAGCGGAACGGCTCGATCTCTCGCCCCGAACAGCCCGCCCGGTATGGCTATCGGTGGACGTTCCAGCCCGAGCGAATCCCGGCCTCTATCGCGGCGAAGTAAACGCCCATGCGGAAGGAGGCGATACCCTGTCCTTCCCGGTCGAGGTGGAGGTTCTGTCTCCTGCCCTGCCCGCCCCTTCCCAGTGGTCGTTCTGGCTCGATCTCTGGCAGAATCCTTACGCGGTGGCCCGCTACCATCATGTCGAACCCTGGTCTCCGGAGCATGTGCGGTTGATGACGCCCCACCTGAAGCTGCTGGCGGAGGCCGGGCAGAAGTGCGTTACCGCCACTATCGTCTACCAGGCCTGGGGCACTCAGACCTACGATCCTTACGGCTCGATGGTGGAGTGGCTTCGGCTGAAAGACGGAAGCTGGCGCTTCGACTACACCCATTTCGATCAGTATGTGGAACTCTGTCGCCGTTGCGGCATCACAGGCGGCATCAACTGCTATTCGATGGCCTCCTGGGGCGCTGTCCGCTATCTGGATGAGACCACCGGCGATTACGCCTGGACCGGCGCTCAGCCCGGCACGCCCGAATACGAAGCCCTCTGGCGGCCTTTCCTGAAAAGCTTCATCGCCCACCTGAAGGAGCGCGGCTGGCTGGATAAAACCGCAGTCGCCATGGACGAGCGCCCTATCGAGATCATGAAGCCCCTCATCGATTTCATCCGCTCCGCTGCCCCGGGCATGAAGCTGGCCCTGGCAGGCAGCAACGAACCGGAATTGAAGGAGGAGATCCACGACTGGTGCGTCTTTATCGATCCGCCCCTGGATCCGGCTATCGCCCGCGAGCGCGCCCGGAAGGGCCTGCCCACTACCTTCTACGTCTGCTGCGGCCCCGGCAGGCCGAACACCTTCACCTTCTCCCCGCCAGCGGAATCGGCGTGGATGGGATGGTACGCCGCCGCCCGGGACTATACCGGATTCCTCCGCTGGGCCTATGATAGCTGGGTGCAGGACCCCTTCTTCGACTCCAGCTATGTCACCTGGCCCGCAGGCGACTGCTTCATGGTCTACCCGGGCGCTCGAAGCTCGATCCGCTTCGAACGCCTGCGCGAAGGCATCCAGGACTTCGAGAAGGTGCGACTGGCCCGCGCCGCCCTCTCCGGGCGCAAAGACGAGGCAGCCAGAAACGCCCTGCAAAAGCTAAACGAGGCCCTTTCCCGCTTCACCTATGCCAGCGTCCTCCAGACCCCTGCCGCCGAAACGGTCAATGCGGCGAAAGCGGCCCTGGAAGAAGCCTCGCGGGCGATGGGGGGGAAGTAGCAGGATAGCTGAGGCTTATCGCAGGCCATTCAAGGAGGCAAACGCTCATGTCCGATCTTCTTTATGGGGTCAGCGCCTATCCCGACGCCGATGCCGGGCTGATGAAGGAGGCCGGGATCGAGTGGGTCAGGCTCGATTTCCCCTTTCCTTTCAAAGAGAAAGCAGGAGGGGAGCCATCGGAAGACTACCTCCGGGCCAGGGAGGAAGCCCGCCGCCAGCAGGAGAAGGGCTTGAAGGTGATGGGGGTGACGCCTCTGCACGGGATCGGCATATTCAGGCCCGATGCCGACGGGGTGATGCGGATGCAATGGGAATCCTTTGCGCCGGACTGGATGGGCCAACCCGGCACGCCTCGCTTCAATGAAAGCTACCGGAAAACGTGTGCTTTTATGGGCGGAGACCTGCGCGGAACTGTGCGGATGTGGCAGGTCTCCAACGAGCAGGATATCGTCCAGTTCGCCGGGCCACTCAGCCCGCGCCAGGCGTGCGGCTTTATCCTGAGCGGGGCGCAAGGTCTCAAGGAAAGCGATCCCTTCCTGACGGTCGGCACGAACACGGCAGGCTCCCCTCTGGCCTACTACCTCTATGGCCGCCTGTTCGCTGGGCCGCTTCGAATCCTGGATTACTGCGGGGTGGACGGCTACTACGGGACATGGGCACCGGGCGGGCCGAATGCCTGGGGGCCGCGCATCGCAGAGCTTTTCGAGATGGTTCAGGTCAAAATTCTGGTGAACGAGTGGGGCTACGCTTCCGCAGGCGGCCTGATGACTGCTGAAGAATCGGCATCGGGAGCGCATGTCTGCCAGCACAAAAAATGGCGCTATGCCTGGGGCGAAGGTCACACACCGCAGGGGCAGGGCGATTTCGTCCGGGAGGCGTTCCGATCCTTCCTCCCGCACCGCGACAAGCTGCTGGGCGTCTTTTTCTACCGCTGGGAAGACCAGGAAAGCTGCTGGCAGTGCGGCGCTCCCGACTGCCCTGCCGAAACCGCCTGGGGCCTGGTCGACCTCCAGAGCCGCCCCAAACCCTCCTATCATGCTTTCAAGAAAGGAGTCGCTTTGCTGGGGTAATCATGTCCTCGTGAGGAGATTTAGCCTGGCGGCCATCTCCAGTGTAACAATGGCACAAGAAGGCGCTGTGCATGGGCGCTACTCTGGGGATTGCTATGGTTTCTTCATATCAAGATTATCACCATTATGATATCGCGCATTCGAAAGGGGAACAATAGATGACCGTATCTGTCAAGCTTGGGTTTGTGCCTTCCTATCGGTTCCGTTGGACGGAGTGGACGGAGAAGATGCGCTCGGACAGCCTGGCAGCCCTGGGGCGGATACCCGGGGCGGAGGTGGTGGCTCCCACGGAGGCCGTCCCGCACGGCGCGGTGCAGGAGATGGACCAGGCCGAACTGGTGGCCGTGCAGTTCGACCGGGAGAAAATCGACGCCCTGGTGATCTGCCCGCTCGATTTCGGAGATGAGCGATCCGCCTGCAAGATCGCCGAAAAGCTGGGGGTGCCCATTTTGCTCTATGCCACCAAAGAGCCGCCCGCCATCGAGGATGCCGGCATGGGGCGCGTCTCTGACTCTTATTGCGGGAACCTCTCCATCGCGGCAGGGCTTCACCGGCGGAAGCTGCCCTTCCATTTTGCGGGCATTTTCTTCCCCGACGAGGCCGACTTCCGGGCGGGGGCCGAAGCCTTCGTGCGGGCGGTCTCGGTCGCGAAGGGGCTGAGGAACGCCCGCATCGGCCAGATCGGGGTGCGCCCTGCGGCCTTCGAAACGGTGGCCTATGACGAGGTGGCGATGGCCCGCAAGTTCGGGCAGAACGTCATTCACGCCAACCTGGACGATATCGTCGACCGGGCCAAAAACATCGGCGATAACGATCCCCGCGTGCAGGCCGTCCTGGAGGATATCGCCCGTACGGTGAAGTGTATCACGGTGGCGAAGGACTATCTGATGCAGGCCGCCAAGCTGGAAACCGCGATGGTAGAGTTCAGCGAGCGAAACCGCCTTTCGGCCCTGGCGATGCAGTGCTGGCCCTCCATCCAGCGCGAGATGGGCATTTCCCTCTGCGCCCTCTTCGGCAGGCTGACCCAGCACGAGATGCTGACCGCCTGCGAAACCGATATCCTGGGCGCGATCTCCATGCTCATCCAGCACCGGGCGGCCCTCGGGCAGACCCTTCCGCACTTCATCGACTGGACAATCCAGCACCGCGAGAATCCGAACCGCCTGCTGGCCTGGCACTGCGGCAACGCCCCTGTCTGCCTCGCCCGCTCCGCCAATGAGATCGCCCTCCGCTCCCGCATGGATATGGCTGGCTCCCTTCCCGTCCTCCCCGGGGACGCCCAGGCCGGGCTGTACCAATTCCAGATCAAGGATGGCCCGGTCACCTTCTGCCGCCTGGCCGAGTACGACGGGGAATGGAAAATGCTCATCGCCTCCGGGGAGATCGTCCCTTCTGATGAAACCCTGGCCGGAACCTGGGCCTGGGTGCAGGTCGACGACCATGCCCGCCTCTACCGCACTCTGGTGGAAGAAGGCTTCATCCACCATGCCAGCATGATCCACGGCGATCAGGCTCCGGCCCTCCTGCTGGCCTGCAAGCTGATGGGCATCCAGCCGGTAAAGGTGGCGTAAGGGAAGCCCTATGACACCCGATATCATCGGCCTGGGGATGGCGACCCTGGATGTGCTGATTCGTCTGGAAGAGATGCCCACCTGGGAGCGCGGCGGGTCCTTTCTCGATTTCGGCCTCGACGGAGGCGGCCCGGCGGGGACAGCCTGTGTCGCCGCGGCCCGGCTGGGCGCTACGGTGGGCTTTATCGGGACCTGTGGCAATGACGAGGCCGCCGGGATCAAAATGCGCTCCTTTGCGGAAAGCGGGGTCGACACCAGCCGCACCGTCCGCCGGGATCGTCCGGAAAACCAGGCCATTATCGTTCACGTCCAGGCCGGAACCGGGGAGCGGGTCTTTTCCGGGAAGCGCGGGTTCGGCGAGGCCCTCTTGGAGCCGGAGGAGTTGGACAGGGATTACATCGCCTCGGCCCGGTATCTCCACCTGGATGGCTTCCACTTCGAGGCTGCGGTCCGGGCGGCCCGGTGGGTGCGCGAGGCGGGCGGCAAGATATCCCTGGACTGCGCCCGCACCGACGGCGGCCCGGTCTCTCAAGAATGGCGAAGCCTCCTGGAATATGTGGATATCCTGATCTGCGGCTCCGGTTTCGGTCGCTCCCTGACCGGCCACCGCGACTTTGACAAAGCCGGAGAGGACATGCTCGCCATCGGCCCGGAGATCGTCGTGCAGACCGAAGGTGCGGACGGCAGCTATACGACCACTGAGGCGGGATCGTTCCACACCCCCGCCTTCCCGGTCGAGGTGGTGGACACCACCGGCGCGGGCGATGTTTTTCACGGGGCCTATCTGGTCGGCCTCCTGCGCGGCTGGGATGTGGCAGCCGCCGCCCGCTTCGCCACCGCCGTCTCGGCCATCAAATGCACCCGCCTGGGTGGCCGGCGCGGGATTCCCACATTTGACGAAGTGATAAGCTTTTTGCAAGATCGGTCGGCATAAATATTCAGGAGGTTTTTCGTTGGCTTTAACATCCATCGGCCCGGCGCTCCGGCGAGCCAGGAAAGAAAGCTTTGCCGTTCCTCTCTTCGATACGGCGGACATGCAAAGCACGGAAGGGATGCTCCGGGCGTTCTCGGAGAAAGAAGCGCCGGGCATCATCGGCCTCTACGCCGGAATGCTGGACCATCCCAATGCCCGCGCCCTGGCTGCCTATATCCGCATCCGGGCCGAAGAGGCTCCCTTTCCGGTTTCCCTGATGCTCGATCACGGAGGCAGCCCCGACCAATGCCGGACCGCCCTCGATTACGGCTTCACCGATGTCATGTACGATGGCTCCCGGCTTTCCCTGGAGGAAAACATCGCCCGCACAAGGGCTGTGGTGGAGTTCGCTCACGAGCGCGGGGCCTGCGTGGAAGCCGAACTCGGGCAGGTGGGATCAGGGAGCGACTATCAGAGCTTCGGGGCCAGACGCAAGGGCTTCACCGACCCGGATACGGTGGAGCGATTCGTGGCGGAAACAGGCGTCGACTTTTTAGCGATTGCGGTCGGCACGGCCCACGGCCTCTATGACGGCGACCCGCAGGTGGATATCGAACTCCTCCGGAATATCGCCTCGCGGGTGGACATTCCTCTGGCGCTGCACGGCGGAACCGGCTGCGCCGAGGAACAGTTCCGGGCCGCTATCGCCTCCGGCATCAGCAAGGTGAATGTGGCGACCGATCTCTTCATGGCCGCCGGAGAAAGGATGGCCGGGGTCGCCGCGCAGAAATCCTATTTCGAGTTCAGCCGCCTCGCCGCCGACTCGTTTTGCGAGCGCAGCGGCTACTACCTCGACCTGCTCGGGGCCACTGGCAAGGGCGGCCCGCGGTAATTCGGCAAAGAAGGCTATCATACTCAATGAAGGTCAGGTCTGCACCTTGACCGGAGGCGGAAAAGGCATTGGGCGCGGGACGGCCCGCGTGCTGGCCTCCGAAGGGGCCACTGTCATTGTGGCCGGGAAGAGCATGGCCCGGCTGGAGGAGGCGGCCCGGGACATCCGGGCTGCCGGGGGTCAGGCGGCGGCGCTCTTTCTGGATATCACCGACCAGCCCGGCGTGGCGGCTCTCGTTCGAAGCGTGACCGAGCGGTTCGGCGGAATCGACGTGCTGGTCAACAATGCGGGCCTGATGCCGATGCCTGACAACCTGGTCGATTTCGATGACGCGCTGCGGGACGAACTTTTCCGCGTGAATGCGACCGGAACATACAATATGACCAAAGCGGCCCTGCCTCAGATGATACCCCGGCAGTTCGGGCGCATCATCAATATCTCTTCCGCCTCCGCACGGCTGGTCTGGCCTGACTTTGCGGCCTGCGGGGCGGCCAAGGGCGCGCTCCATGCCTTCACGACCGCCCTGGCAAAAGAAGTGGCCTCTTCGGGCATCACCGTGAACTGTATCCTGCCGGGCTTCACCCGCACCGAGGAGATGGAGCGCATTTGGGGTGAGATAGGAGCCGCTCAGCGCATGACGGTAGATAAACTGGTGCAGCCCATCCTGGACGCCAGAGTACCCATGAAGCGATGGATGCAGCCCGAGGAAATCGGCTATACGGTTTCCTTCCTTGCCAGCCGCCGGGCCGATACCATCGCCGGACAGCTTTTTACCATTAACGGCGGCCTCGGCACCCATGACTGAGGTTCTGTCAGAATAAGATCGTAATATTGGAGAATCCCATGCTTTTCGATATCGGCACACCCGGATTGTGGCGGCTTTTCGATGAAAGCGCCGGGTTGGAGCAGGTGGCGACCGGCTTTCAGTTCCTGGAAGGGCCGGCCTGGGACGGGAATGAAAGCTGCCTCTACTTCAGCGACATTCCGGCCAATACGCTTTATCGGTGGACAGAAAAGGAGGGCGCGATGATCTTTCGCCATCCGAGCGGGATGTCCAACGGGAACGCTCTGGACGCTGCGGGCCGGTTGGTAACCTGCGAGCACGCCACCCGCCGCGTCTCCCGCGCGGAGCCGGACGGGTCGGTGGTTGCCCTCGCCACCCGGTATGCGGGCAAAACCCTGAACAGCCCCAACGATATCGTCGCGCGATCCGACGGCAGCCTCTATTTCACCGACCCACCTTACGGGCGGACCGCCCGACACGGCATCGAGGAGCCGCAGGAACTCGATTTCCAGGGGGTTTACCGCCTGACCCCGGAAGGCGATCTCGTCCTTCTCCTCGATGATTTCAACAAGCCCAACGGTCTGGCCTTCTCCCCCGATGAGAAGACCCTGTACATCGACGACACAGGCCGGATGCAGATATGGGCCTACGATGTCCGGCCCGACGGCAACCTTGCCGTCGGGCGCAAAATCTGCCAGATGGAGCGCAGCCAGGCATTCCCCGGCGGCTTCGATGGCATGAAAGTGGACAGGGAAGGCCACATCTATATCACCGGCCCCGGCGGCCTCTGGTTTCTGCGCCCCGACGGCTCCATCCTGGGCCGCCTTCGCACCCCCGAGGTCGCCGCTAACCTTGCCTGGGGCGATGGCGGAAAAACCCTTTACATCACCGCCACATCGTCTCTTTACCGGATAAGGGGATTGGTCGGCGGATGAAGGAGCCTATATGGATCCAAGATATATCTAAAGAAGGGAGTACCTTATGAGATGGATATCGTTGATTGTCTGGCTTGCTGTCATCGCCCAGCCCGTGCTGGCGGATGCAAAAGGAGCTATCACTGCAATGAAACCCAAAGTGACTGAATCCCGCGAAGGGGCCTTCGACCTCTCGGGAGCGGTCCGGCTTCTGGTCGGCGAATCGCTCCTGAAGGCCAAATCCCCGGCCTACCTCCCGATTCAGAAGCGGCTGGCGAAGGAACAGGGAAAAGAGCTTGCGGCCGAGGAACCGGGCCGCAAGCTGCCTGAGGAGCCGTTTATCCTGGTCGGCCTTCTGAAAGACCACCCTGCCCTGCGCGACCTGGAAGCGGCTATCAAGCCGAAGCTGCCGGAAGGCGGCCTGGGAGACGAGGGCTACCTGCTGGAAGCCGCGCCCGGCCACATTCTCATCGGGGCGGTCAAACCGGCAGGAGCCTTCTACGGCGTGCAAAAGCTGTTCGAACTGGTGGAGAAGGGGAAAATCTCCGCCGCCCGCATCGCCGACTGGCCGGTCATGAAGATGCGCGGGATACACCTCTACTTGACCGGCTCCTCGCTGCCTGCCGTCGAGAGCATCGTAACCGAACTCGCGCCCAGGCTCCGGCTCAACCAGTTGATCGTGGAGATCAACTACCATTTCCAGTACAAATCGCATCCGGAGGTGGCCGAGGAAGGAGCCGTCAGCCGCGAGGACTGCCGCCGCCTGGCGGAGCTGGGCAAGAAGAACTTTGTCCGCGTCATTCCTATGCTGAACTGTCTGGGCCACCAGTCCTGGGCGGATAAAACGGCCAAGCTCCTCAAAGCCCATCCGGAGTTCGATGAAACGCCCAACCTGCCGGCCAACAACCCCGATATCTACTGCCGGAGCTGGTGCCCCAATCATCCCGACGTCAACAAAGTGGTTTTCGACCTCTTCGATGAGCTGATCGAGGCGTTCCAGGCGGATGCTTTCCATGTCGGGATGGACGAAATCTTCATCCTGGGCGGCAAGGACTACCGCAACCCCGGCGAACCCGACTGCCCCCGCTGCGCGGGTAAGGACAACGCCGAACTCATCGCCAAAGCGATCAACGACTACCACAAGCACCTGGTCGGAAAGCGCAAGGTGCAGATGATGATGTGGGGCGACCGCCTCCTGGACAGCAAAACCATCCCTTACGGCGAGTGGGAAGCCAGCGCCAACGGCACCGCCCCGGCCATCAAGATGATTCCCAAAGATATCGTGATGTGCGACTGGCACTACGAAGCACCGAAGGATTTCCCTTCGGTGAGGTTCTTCCAGGATCAGGGCTTCCCCGTCTGGCCCGCAGGCTGGAACCGCGTAGATAACACTGTCCTTCTGGCCGGATGCGCCCTGAAAAATATGGGGCCGAAGATGGTGGGCTATCTCGCCACTACCTGGACCAGCCCGGAATCCGTGGTCGGCGGCCTAACCGGAGATGAGAAGATACTCAAGCAGCAGAACATCTCCGGCCTTGCCGACTCCATTCGCAAGGGGATGGAGATGGCCTGGGAAGGCAGCGGCGAACCTTCCGGATGACCCGAAGAGCTGCCGCTTTCATCGGCCTGACCTATGCGATCAGCCTGGCCTTGGTGGGGGCCTACTCGGTCATGGACGGGAACTGGAAGATGCCCGGCTCGCTTGTACTGTCCGTGACCTATATGTTCGCGCCCATGACCGCAGCCCTGATTCTCCAGAAAGGAATCTACCGGGAGCCGGTCAAAGAGCCGCTGGCCGCCTCCTTCCGGTGGAACCGATGGTTCTGGGTGGCCTGGCTCCTGCCGCTCGTGCTTGCCTTCGCTACCCTGGGGGTCAGCCTCCTCCTTCGGCGAGGGATTGGGCTGGCGAGGCTTCCTGCAAAAAGAGACGGCTGGGCTGGGATTCCGGAAATCATCGGCCTTCATCGGCCTGGTCTGGGGCCTATGGCACGCACCCCTGATCCTGAAAGGGCACAACTACCCGGACCACCCGCAGGTCGGAGCGCTGCTGATGATCGCCTGGACGGTACTCCTGTCCCCCATCTTCAGCTACATCCGCCTCCGCTCCGGCTCGGTCATCGCCGCCGCCATCCTGCACGGCTCCCTCAGCCTTCGCCGGCCTGGCAATCATGGTCGTTGCAGGCGGCGATGATCTTTCGGTCGGGATCACCGGACTTTCAGGCTTCGCTGCCCTATCCCTCGCCAATCTGGGCCTCCATCTCGATGATCGTCATAGAGCCGAAAGGCCGATAATGGACTAAGCAGGGCGTTGGAGTCAAGGTTAAGATGTGGAGCGATCTTGCCCGATCCGGAGGGGCGAACCTGGTGAGCGCCCCGGCCTCCGAAGATCGCCTGGGGCAGGGCAAACACGAGGTTCGCCCCTCCGGCCTTGTCTCTGGGGAAACTGTACCCTGACTCCGACGGGCTGCTCAGGGCTTCCATTGCCTGCCATTGCGAGGAGTACAGCCAAACAGCAATCTCTAACCTATATAAGTACTATAATTCATAAAGAATATAGGAGCCAGTATGATCATATATAACGAATGGGAAGAATTCTTCAACGGTCATGCGCCGGTGTATATGGAGAACAGTTTCACGAAAAACACGGCTCAGGAAGCGGATTTTCTGGTGGAGGTGATGGGCCTGCCGCCCGGGAGCGAAATTCTCGATGTCGGATGCGGGGCCGGGCGGCATTCGGTGGAGATGGCCCGGCGCGGCTACCGGATGACCGGCATCGACCTCTCGGCAGGGATGCTGGAGGAAGCCCGGAAAGCGGCGCAGGCCGCAGGCGTATTCGTGGAATGGCTTCAGGCCGATGCGACCCACTTTCAGGCCGACCGCCTTTACGACGGAACTTTCTGCCTGTGTGAAGGGGCATTCGGGCTGATCGGCATGGGAGAAGACCCCCGCCTGCACGATGAGGCCGTTCTTCGCGCCATCGGCGCAGCGGTCAAGCCAGGCGCTCCCTTTGTCCTGACCGCCCTGAACGGCTGGCGCAAGTTGCGCCAGTTCGCCCAGGAGGATGTCGATAACGGCCTCTTCGACCCCTATACTCTGGTGGAAATCTGTTCGATGGAATACGACACCCCGGAGGGCAAGAAAAGCGTCCGCCTCCGGGAGCGCAGCTCGCTTCCCGGCGATCTCGAAGCCTTGCTGGAATCGGCCGGCTTCGAGGTGCTGCACCTCTGGGGCGGCACGGCAGGCAACTGGGGGCGGAGGCCCCTCCTGCTCGATGAGATCGAGATGATGGCAGTCTGCCGTAAGAAAGCCGATTAAGGCTCCGGCAGAGTACCCTCGTCCCGCCACCTTCGCCCGCATTCCGCGCAGGGACAGACAGCCCGCAGGTATTCGAAGCTGTAGATGCCGGCGTTGTGCCCGTCCCCCCACACCGGCTGCATGGCATACAGGCCCACCGGCTGCAAGTCGGTCAGTTCATCGGTGGCGGTGGCCGCCGGACCGTTCAGCAAGTTCAGCCCCCCCGCCTCTTCCCTCTGCCGACGGATATCCCGGCAGAGGGCGCAGGGGCAGACCCGTCTGAGATACCCCAGCGGATAGCCGCTTCTGTGACCGTCGCCCCATTCGATGGTCAGCGTTCGCTGTCTCGTGTCGAGCTGAATATCGGCAATATAAAAAGTGGGTTCTGCCATCAATCAAACCCCTCCGCTGCGTTCCCGTAGCCCTTCCTGCTCTGAAAAACCATAGCCAGGCGAGCCGGAGCGCATTCTTCTATTACGCTGCCTGATGAAATTCTCCTCTCTATGAACTAACGATAAACCTTTGCTCCTTGCAGGCAGGTAGGCTCAATCATATATCGAATAACAGCCCCATATACCGGATTTCGCCGTTATCCCCGCTCGATGCAAAGGAGGCTTTTTTCCATGTCAAGGTTCTGGCTATCTATTCTACTGATAACCGCACCCTCTTTGACCGGGTATGCACAGCAGACATCCCCCACCCGGCCCCATGCCGGGATGCTGAGGTATCCGGCGGTGAGCCGGACACATATCGTGTTCGGCTATGCCAACGACCTCTGGCTGGTTCCTCGCGAGGGCGGGACGGCGGTTCCCCTGTCCAGCCCCGCCGGGCAGGAACTCTTTCCGCGCTTCAGCCCGGACGGGCAGCGAATCGCCTTCGAGGGAAATTACGACGGAAACAACGACCTTTATGTGATTTCTATAGAAGGAGGCATTCCTTTCCGCGTGACCCACCACCCGACCGGAGAGCGCCTGAACGGATGGACGCCGGACGGAAAATTGCTCTTCTCCGCAGGGGGCGTTCAGGGGCTGGGGAGGATGCCCCAGCTATTCACCGTTCCACCTGAAGGCGGGATGCCCGCAATGCTGCCCGTCCCCTACGGGACCAACGGAGCCGTCAGTCCGGACGGCCAATGGCTGGCCTATACGCCGCATTCCACCGATTTTCGCACCTGGAAACGCTACCGGGGCGGCATGGCGACCGACATCTGGCTTTTTCACCTCCAAACCAGGAAATCCAGGCGCATGACCGACTGGGAAGGAACCGATACCCTTCCGATGTGGTCAGGCCCGACTGTTTACTACCTCTCTGACGCCGGGCCTGACCACCGGCTGAACCTCTGGCGTTATGACACCGGAAGCGGGAAGCGGGCGCAAATCACCCGCTACAAGGATTTCGATGTCAAATGGCCCTCTATCAGCCCGGACGGTAAAATCGCTTTCCAGCACGGCGCGGAACTGCTGCTGATGGACGCCGCAAACGGCGAAACCCGTCCGGTCAATGTGACCGTTCCCGGAGACCGCGCCACGCTGCGGCCCCGGGCTGTGGACACGAGTCGGTTCATCTCCGACTGGGGCATCTCCCCTACTGGTAAGCGGGCCGTGATCGAGGCCCGGGGCGATATCTGGACGGCCCCGGCCAAAGAAGGCTCTCCTCGCAATCTCACCCGCACCGGCGGCGTTGCCGAAAGGATGCCCTCCTGGAGCCCGAACGGGCGGTGGATCGCCTATCTCTCCGATGCCACCGGTGAATATGAATTCTATATCACTCGATCCGACGGCAAAGGGGAAACCAAACAACTGACGCACGGCGGCAAGACCTTCCGCTATCGTCCGGTCTGGTCTCCAGATTCCAAATACATCGCCTTTACCGATAAGACCGGCTCCATCTATCTGGTCAGAGCGGAGGGCGGCTCTCCAAAGTTGATCGATAAAGACCCCTGGGCCGAAACGCCGGAGGTAGTCTGGTCGCACGACAGCCGGTGGATCGCATACCCCAAAAACGGCCAGCGATCCCGCAACAGCGCCATCTGGCTCTACCGGGTCGAAAAGGACGAAAAGCACCCGATCACCAGCGAAATGTTCAACGCCTACGGCCCGGCCTTCGACCGGAAGGGCGATTACCTCTATTTCATCTCCAACCGCACTTTCAGCCCCTCCTACGACGACCTCGGGCAGAACTGGATTTATACCGGCACGCACGTCCTGATGGCTGTCCCCCTGCGGAAAGACATCAAATCCCCTTATCTCCCGAAAAGCGATGAGGAGAGCTGGGACAAACCCACGGAAGGCGAGAAAAAGGATGACAAGACGCCGGACAACGCGCCCAAACCCGATGACGGCATATCAGGGATCTGGAAGGGCACGGCCAAAGGAGCTTTCCTGCCCGGCGGAGAGGTTTCCTTCACCCTCGATCTCACCCTGAATCCGGCCAATACCGTTAGCGGCAGCTTCGAATCCTCCCTCAGTTCGGGCAGCCTCACCTCGGGTAAGTACAACCCGGATACAAAGGAGATAACCCTGTCCGTTTCGCTGCCGACGGGAAGCGCCTCGGTGACCGGGCAGGTCGCGGACGGCAAGATGACCGGCAAAGGAACAGCTTCTGACGGCTCCACATTCGATATCACCGCTGAACGATCCTCGCCCCGGCCCGGAAGCAAAGACGCCCCCAAAGAAAGCGACAAACCGGCCAAAGTTGTGACCGTCGACTTCGAGAGCATCGAAGGGCGGGGAATGCTCCTGCCTGTCCGGAGCGGGCGCTTCGGCCAGTTGGCGGTCAATGACAAGGGCGCTCTGATCTTCTCCCGCCACAGCGTGGCCGGGGAGGAGGGAGCGGGCATCAAGCTCTTCGACCTCAATGACGAGAAAAAGGAAGAAAAGACGGTGGCCGCCGGGGCCGGGGGCTTCCGCATCTCGGCGGACGGCAAAAAACTCCTGGTCTTCCAGGGATCGGGAACGGCCATCCGGGATGCCGCTGCGGGCGGCTCGGAAGATAAAATCAACACTTCCGGCATGACCGTGGTGATCGATCCACGGGAGGAATGGAAGCAAATCTTCACCGATGCCTGGCGCATCCAGCGCGACTTCTTTTACGATCCGACCATGCATGGCGTCGACTGGGCCGCTGTCCGCGAGCATTACACGCAAATGCTGGACGGCTGCGTGAGCCGCGAGGATGTGAGTTACGTCATCAGCGAGATGATCTCCGAACTCAATGTCGGCCACGCCTACTATTGGGGCGGAGACACCGAGCCTGCGGCCCCCGGCGTGAATGTCGGGATGCTGGGCGCGGATTTCGAGATGGCGAACGGAGCCTACCGCATTGCTCGCATCCATGAAGGTGCGCCCTGGGATGCCGACGCCCGCAGCCCCCTGAACCAGCCCGGCATCGATATCAAGGAAGGAGACTATATCCTGGCCGTCAACGGCGTTCCTGTGAATACCACCAGAGATCCCTGGGCCGCCTTTCAGGGTATGGCGGACCGGGCCGTTACCCTCACGATCAGCGGAAAACCTTCGTCCGACAAGGACGCCCGCGATGTGATTCTGCGGCCCCTCAGCAGTGATTGGGGGCTGCGCTTCCGGGCGTGGATCGAAAAGAACCGGGCGTATGTGGATAAGGAAACCGGGGGCAGGGCAGGCTATATCTATGTGCCGGACACCGGGGCAGGAGGCCAGAGCGAACTGGTCCGCCAGTTCTACGGGCAACTGCACAAGGATGCCCTCATCATCGATGAACGGTGGAACGGGGGCGGGCAGATTCCCACCCGCTTCATCGAACTCCTGAACCGCCCTGTCACCAACTACTGGGCGCGACGCGACGGCAACGACTGGATATGGCCCCCCGATGCCCACCAGGGGCCGAAGTGCATGCTCATCAACGGCCTGGCCGGTTCCGGCGGCGATGCTTTTCCGTCCTATTTCCGGCAGGCGGGCCTCGGCAAGCTCATCGGAACCCGCACCTGGGGCGGGCTGGTCGGCATGACCGGCAATCCCGGCCTGATCGATGGGGGCTATACCTCCGTTCCCACCTTTGCCTTCTACAAGAAAAACGGAACCTGGGGCATCGAAGGTCACGGCGTAGACCCCGATATAGAAGTCATAGACGATCCCGCCCGGATGCAAAATGGCCGCGACCCTCAACTGGACACAGCCATTGGATATGTCCTGGAAGAACTCAAAAAGAACCCATTCCAGCCCCCCACACGCCCGCCATATCCCAACCGGAGCGGCATGGGCGTCCCGGAAAAGGACAGATAAGAGCCGGATATCAGGGGCAGGGCATGCGGCCCTGCCCCCTTTCCTTTCAAACCAGCCTGCTGTATGAAAAGACCAGGCGAGTGCCTGCCGCAGCGATCTGCTTCTGCTTCAGGGCGCGCCTTGAAGCAGAAGCAGACAGGGTATATCTCGCCGGACAGATTCTGCCGGGCGCGTTCCAACTGTCGGGCGAATCGAGACACATCGCTTTGCATAAGGTTATGCTTGGCTTCCCCGACAATCCAGATGGGATCTCCGGGGCGGGCGGGGTCGGTGGCCTGACCGAAGATATTGACCTCTTCCGGTTTCCTGCCCCAGTTCTGCCAGGTGCGCTCCAGAACGCCGACCTTCCACCCGTATTCGCGCTGGAGTACATCGCGCAGCACGATATAGGCGATGTCTTCGATATCGCCCCCCACCGCGTCGCTCAGCCCGCCGACCTGCCGGGCCAACAGCGTCATCGCCTTCTGAAGCTCGCGCAGCCCCACCGAGAGTTCTTCCACTTTCTCTTCGGTCCGTGCCTGAGCTAGGGCCAACTCTTCCACCCGCTGCTCGATGCGCTTTTGCGCTTCCGCCAGATCATGGACAACTTCTTTCATCTCGTTGAATTCCGCCTTGGTAACGGTATTATGAACCTCCTCATAGACTACGCCGAGTACCTGAACGATTGTTTCGGCTGCTCTTTCGTCCATAGTCTGCTTGAGATCATTATAAAGTTTGAAGGTATCCAGCATTTTGACCACCTCCGTTCCCCTCTGATAATTCACCTCTCTTTTGGACAATAGCCAGCAGAATCAAGTCTGGCTTATATCCGGCCTTTACAGCGATTGCCGGGAGGATATAGCTTCTCTTCATCGAACTCAAGATGGTATCGAATATGCATAGAGGCGTAAAAAATGATCGACATTTCCAAAGATGGTATCCTGCATCTGCTCCGGCGGCTTTCGGGAAGCGTCTCCGGCAGCCGGGCGCATGAGGCGGTCGTCCAGATTCAATCGCTCGACCGCACCTCCTCATTCAGCGATTACGAACGAAGCTGTGATCTTTGCCTGGATCTGATGCGCCAGGCCGGGCTGTCAGTTATCGAAAAACATGACTTCCCGGCGGACGGCAGGACGAAAATCGGCGACTGGAAGATGCCCCTGGCCTGGGATGCAGGGGAAGCCGTACTGGAAATCGCAGGCCCTGAGCCTGTCGTGGAGCTGGCCCGGCGGAGCCGCCAGCCCCAGAGCCTTATTATGTGGTCCGCCCCGACGCCTCCCGGCGGGGTGGAAGCTGAAGCCGTTCTTCTTATTAAAGAGGAAACCCCCGAGGAAATCGGCTCTCTGGATTTGCGGCGCAAGATCGTCTTCACCTCCCGTCATCCGGGCGAAATGAAGCGGCACATCGCCCAGGCGGGCGCGTGGGGGCTGGTTTCCGATTGGCTCCGCAACAAAACTCTGACGGATGCGGTTCAGTGGATCAACACATGGAGCGACACGCCGGGCGGGTGGGCCATGCACGAGAGCGATTCCCGTCTTTTCGGGTTCACCCTGTCCCGGCATACGGGTGAAACGCTCCGCCGGAGAATCGAAAAAGCCGATCTGGCAGGAGAAAAGGTGCGGTTTCGCGCCCAGGTCGAGAGCCGCCTCTATGCCGGTTCGCTCCATTACGCTGTCGGGGCCGTGCAGGGAACGGGGCCGGGCGAAGTTCTGGCGATGGCCCATATCAACGAGCAGGGGGCCAACGATAACGCCTCCGGCGCGGCTGTCCTCCTGGAAGCCGCTCGTATCCTTCGGCGGCATATCACGGAAGGCATCCTTCCCCTTCCCCATCGAACTGTCCGTTTTCTTTTGATGCCGGAGTCTTATGGGACGATGGCTTACGCTATACGGAATGTAGAGCGCCTCAAGCAAACAGCATGCGCCCTCAATGTGGACGGGGGAGCGGGCGCATACGATTCCGACCAAGCCAATCTGGATATCGTCCTTGATCCTATGTGCTGCTCCGACAAGACAGCTGATTTGATTCTGGTTGCGGTGGCGCAGTCCTACTACAACGAAATTGCCCGCCGCCCGGACAAATGGGGCCTGAAGAAATATACCCTCGCGGGAGACAATTTCTTCTGCGAACCGATGATCGGCGTGCCCCATCCTTGGCTCGATATGGGGGATGGGGGCGACTATTGGCACAACTCCGAGGACACGCCCGATAAGGTGGACCCTCGCAGCCTCCACGACCTGGCAACCGTCACCGCCGCCTACCTCTACCTGATGGCCGCGGGCGAAGAGGACAGCCTGAAACGAATCGCCGCCGAAACGCTTAATTCCCTGGCGGACGATCAGCGCCGCCTGATGCCACCCCTGCCCGCCACCGGCATTCTCATCCGCGATAACGGCACGGAAGCCGTCCGCCCCAAGCGCGCTATCGTCGGCGCGTTGACTCTGGACGGCCTGCCTTTCGAACAATGGGAGGTGGTGGACTCCAGTCCGCGGTGGTGGAGCCCCTATCTTGCCGCCTGGTGGTGGGCCAACGGCCATTACAGCATCGGGCAGATTGCCGGGCTCATCCGGGCCGAATTCGGAAGCGAACCGGGCGATCTGAGGGGATTCTTCGAGTTTTTAAGAAAGCAGGGCTATGTCGCGTGGCGATAGGTGAAAGGGCCGGGCTATAGGAGGAAAACCGATGGAAACTCATTCGGACATCAGGCTGGGGGGCGAAGGGCTTTCGACGGATCCGGAAAATCCTCTGCTGGATCGCTATATTCTGTTTCTAAGCAGGGCGTTGGAGTCAAGATTAAGATGTGGAGCGATCCTGGCCGATCCGTAGGGGCGAACCTGGTGATCGCCCAGTCCTCCGAATAGCCTGGGGCAGGGCGAACACCAGGTTCGACCCTACGGCCTTGTCCCGGGGGAAAACTGAACCCTGACTCCGACGGGCTGCCTAGGGCTTACCGGGGCGCAGGCGGATAACGTAAGTTCCTCATTCAAAAATCAATCGTGAAGAGATATTATCTCTTATTGCGAGCGACCTGGAGGAAAAGCACTCCGTTCTCAAAGTCAATCGCCTGTGCCTGCTGCCAGAAAGATAGAATAGCCTGAACCAGTCCTCCGTAATCATTGGAAGCGATGGTTTTTTCATCGATAAACACGACTCCAGCATGGGGATGTGCTGTTTCGCCCCACTCCTTGAGCAGGGGGCGAATAGTCGTTTGGTCATAGGTGATCAGTGTTTTCCGCTCCTGCCAAGCTGCTTCCAGCAGAGTATCATCCTTTGCGTCGAGAAAATCACCCTTATGCCATTGATGGATGCTGATGACCTGAGCCGACGGGTCTTTGGCCCGAATCTGTTCGACAACAACAGGGGAGATATGCTCATCGAGCAGCAGGGAGAGCATTCAGGATTCATCCCCCAGAGTAACGGTAAACGACTGTGCATGAGGGAGCATTCGCCGAAGCGTCCGGAAGTCGGAGGCGAGATAACTGTCGATATCCTGGTCGATCTCTTCAGGGTACGCTTCTTCGTAGAGAATGGCCGCTTGCACCCAGGCCGAGGGCTTCCGGAAGTGTTCGGCTGCTCGCCCAGCGTCCATATCGAAAGACCGGGCGACATGAATCACCCACCATACCGGCAGGCGCGAGCCTTTCATAAAAGCGATTCTGCCTGCCGCCGTACTTCTGAATTCGACGAAAGCGAATTCCGCTTCCCGGAGCTTTTCCTCGATCAGAATGGCCCCTGTTTCGCCGGGCGTTTTGCCGAGAGTTCGGGCATACCGCTTCAAACGAGCGATTTGATCTTCTTTCAGCCTCATGCTGACTACCGATGACATATTGCCCTCCGCAATGCTCTGATGTTTACATTGCAGACGATTTCGCGGCAAAGATCAACTCCTGGCAGGGTGTATGGTCTCGGTTGATGGCCGGGTAAGCGAGTAGAAAGGACGTGGGGGCGAATCTTTGGCAGCAACCACAACGGGCGCTCCGGCTGCCTGCGAGGTCATTTTGCCATTATCCTTAGCTCTACAACGATGGTGCAAGTTTCACCCAACTTGCACAAGTGTGCCGCCGATGCGAGCGATAGGCCGTGTAGTTCGCCTGCTGGATGCGCCCTAACACCTGCAAGGCAGCCTGCGCATCAAACACCGGCTTGGGCAAGACCACTTGCAGTAACAGCCGGACTTGCGGCCCAGTTAAGGCAGGGGACTGCTCCCGGAACGCTTGCTGGAGCGTGGCTACCCACAGATGGGCAATCAAGATTAAGGTCACATGATGAACCCACCCGCGCCAACGGTGCAAGGCATACTGATTCCGATGCCATTCGTCTCCCGGACCGCGACGACGCGCCGGCAGGCGACCTCGGCCACCCAGGGGCCCTGGCTACCTTCATGCAACGTATAGCGGCTCCC
>JADLDR010000102.1 GCA_020846535.1 Armatimonadota bacterium
AAGGGGGAGGAGATCAGGATGCCTGTTATGCAGGGGCGAGGTACTGGCCTCTGATAGACCGTTACCTAACCCCCCGGCCCCCTTCCCGAAACGGGAAGGGGGAGAGATGATCCCTCAAGCACCGCACCCTCTGTCCCCCTCTCCCCGCTTCGGGGAGAGGGGTTAGGGGAGAGAGGTAACCCATCCCAGGGGAGAGAGGTCACCCCTCCCCCAGGAGCGGAGGATCTTTTACCTTATCTTGATGCATATGGGCGAACCGGGTGTTCGCCCCTACCGGGGCACCTGCGAGAAAACGGATCATTCATCGTCCCGCCGCTATCATCATACAGGCCGTGGCCGCCATCGCGGCCAGGGTGGCGGCCAGGAGGGCCGGGACGGCGGCTGCGGTGAGGGCCTGGCGGGTGTCGAGGCCGTGGGTTTCTTTCAGGCCGACGACGGTCAGGTAGAGGCCGTATCCGAAGGCGACGAGCGGGCCGGTCCCGAAGGGCAGGAAGAGCAGCGCGTAGGGGGCGGCGGCGAAAGAGCAGACGTGAAAGACCGTCCGGTAATCGCCTTTCCCGCCCGCCACCCCGATGAAGCGGCAGACGAGCCAGGCCCAGGCGAAGGAAAGGAGGGCGGTCGCCAGGGGCCGGGTCAGGATATCGCCTGCGGCGATCCGGGGCGGCGCGCCGGGAGGAGGCGGGGCGACGGTTGGCGGCCCCTGGGAGGCCAGGATGCCCGCCGTTCCGACCGCCATGCAGCCCGCCGAAAAGAGAAAGGGCGCAAGATAGGGGCCGGGGCGCATCTGGCGGAAGAAGCGGACCGGGCGGGCCACCACGAGCCGCCAGGCGGCGACCGGGGTCACCGCCGCCTCCGGCGCGAGGGCGGGCGGGGGCGCGGGTCCGAATAGAGGACATCCGCCAGCTCCCTGCGGGCGGCGGTCAGGCGCAGGGCCATCTTCTCCAGGCGGGCGATCTCCTCGGGCGGCAGCGTCTCGCGCATGGGCCCGCAGATGAAGGTGGTGCAGCGCAGGGGGCGCAGGTCGTCCGGGAAGGAGCATCCTCTTTCTCCCAGGAAGTCACACGGCTGGCCGATATCGTCCGTCACCGGCACGTTCCCGGCAAGGGTGTTGGCGTCCAGCAGCTTGAAGAGATCCTCATGCATATTTTTGCCTTCCGGCGGCTGCCAGCCGAAGGATTCGGCCAGCACCATATCGGTGGCGTCCACCGCCACCGGCTTGCGGCAGCAGGGCGTCCTGCACGTCTCGCAGCGAACCGAGGTGAAGGCATCGAACGGCTTGCGGATCTCCCTCTGGAGCTTTCGATATTTTTCGAGCGGATTCGGCATGGGTTGGCGGATCATACGCGTTTGACGCAGGATGTTTCGTACCCTTGTAAGGTATCGGGTCAGACAGGCCGTTGGGCGCGATGATGAAAGTTGAAAAAATAATCCGGTCCCACGAGGGCGGGGTTACCTAACCCCCCCGGCCCCCTTCCCGAAACGGGCAGGGGGCCGGGGATGGCGCTGTAAAATAACGCACGATCTATCCCCCTCTCCCAGGATGCGCTCCGGCGCATCCCTTCGGTTTCGGGGAGAGGGGCCAGGGGAGAGAGGTCACCCTCTCTCGTAACTGGATTATTTATCCAACTTTCATCATCGCGCCCCTGCAGAACGGAGGCCAGGAGGAACCTGCGTTAGATCAAGCCTCGAAATCGCCCGGGAAGCGAGCGTAGAATTCGATGAAGCCGCAGTCGCCGCATAGTTTGGCATCCACAGCGCTGCGCTGGAAGTATTGAAAGAGCGTTTTCAGGGTGAGTTTACGGGCGCGGCGCACCTCGATTTTATGGCCCAGGAGTTCGGTATCGATCATCTTGCCGCCGCACCTGGGACAGCCGTGCGCGGGCGCGGGCACGAGCGTTCCGACCGGACGCGCTCCGCACTCGCGGCAGAAATTGCTGTCATCGGGGATCTCGATCCCGCACTTGTAGCAGAACATAGCACACTCCTCCCCGTTTCCAGTCAACCCTTCGGCGCGGGGGCGGGAAATTCCTTCCGGCGGCGGTTATTTGAGTCGCCGGATATCCTCCCGGAAGAGGGCGACCCAGGCGGCGGAGAGGCCGCAGGCCAGGCCGCCGATAAGGAGGGCGGCGGGCACGCCTAGGGCGCGGGCCACCGCCCCGGCCTGGAGGTTCGCGAGCGGCGTCATCCCCCCGAAGACCATCATATAGACGCTGATCACCCGCCCGCGGAGGCGGTCCTGGGAAAGGGTCTGGATGAGGGTGTTCATGGTGGTCATGTAGGTGACCCAACTGGCCCCCAGCAGCACCAGGAAGGCCAGGGAGAGGTGGAAGTTGCGGGAAAGGGAGAAGGCGGTCAGGGCGCAAGCGAAGGCGATATCGGCCCGCAGGAGGGTGAGGCCCTTGTGCCGCCTGTCCCCGAAGCGGGCCGTCCCCAGGGCCCCGATCAGAGCGCCGACGCCGGTGGCGGACATCAGCTTCCCCAGGCCCGCCGCATCCACATGGAGGACTTCCCCGGCCATCATCGGCATGAGGATGGCGTAGGGCAGCCCGAAGACGCTGCGGACGCCCACCATGGCGATCAGGACGCGGATGACGGGATGGCGGCGGATATAGAGCAGCCCTTCCTTCACATGCGCCCAGACATTGTGGTCGTCCTCGCGGAGGGGCGGGGGCTGGGTGCGGATCATCAGCAGGGCCGCGATGACGAACAGGAAGCTGAGGCCGTTCAGGAAAAAGCAGATCGCCATCCCGAAATGGGCCACCAGGATGCCCGCCAGGGCGGGCCCCAGCACCCGCGCCCCGTTGAAAGCCGCCGAGTTGAGGGCGATACCGTTGATGAGGTCTTCCTTCCCCACCAGATCCTGCACCAGCGCCTGCCGGGCCGGGTTGTCGAAGGCCATCATGGTCCCGTTCACCAGGGCGATGACGGCCACATGCCAGACCTGGATCGCCTTCCAGTAGACCAGGGCGGAGAGAATGAAGGCGGTCGTCATGAAAACGGTCTGGGTCAGGGTGATGAAGCGCCGCTTGTCCAGCCGGTCCGCCGCCACGCCGCCCAGAAGCGAAAAGAGCAGCATCGGCAGAGACCCGAGAAAGCCGATGAACCCGATCTGCCAGGCGTCGCGGGTGAGCTTGTAGACCAGCCAGCCGTAGGTGATGCTCTGAAGCCAGCTCCCGATCTGGGAAACCAGGCTCCCGGTCCAGAAGAGCCGGTAATTCCGGTGCCCCAGCGCCGGGAAGCTGTCCCCCAGACGCTTCCGCCAATTGTCGAACGAGGAATTGATGATCGTGTCCTTTGAGAGAAGGCAACCTAAGCCAACCGCCCCTCCCGGCCCCCCGCCGGGGCGGGGGCGGGGCTTTGGTAGACTGTTACCTAACCCCCCGGCCCCCTTCCCGAAACGGGAAGGGGGAGGAGATGGCACCGGAAATGACCCCACACTCTATTCCCCTCTCCCAGGATGCGCTCCGGCGCATCCCTTCGGTTTCGGGGAGAGGGGCTAGGGGAGAGAGGTCACCCAAGCTAGGGGAGAAAGGATCTTTCCCCTTATCTTGATACCGATGGGGCATCGTTCTCAGCCCCCCGAAGCCGGGGGGCTTGGGGGGGCTTTTCCGCGTTTGCCTCACTCTCCCACCGTCCGGGCGGTGATGAAGAAGATGGTTTCGGTGGTTTTGCGGGACGGTTTGGAGGAGCGGAAGAGTTTGCCGATCAGGGGCAGGTCGCCGAGGATCGGGATTTTTTGAGAGCGCGGCTCGTTCTGGGCGAGGGTCAGGCCGCCGATAGCGACCGTTTCGCCGTTTTTGACGCGTACGGTGGTTTCGGCCTGGCGGGTGGAGAGGACGGGCAGGCCGCTCGCCCGCTCCAGTTCGGCGATATTGCTCACCACCGGCTCGATGCGGGCCGTGATCTCCCCGTTCCCGCCGGTCCAGGGGGTGATGGAAATCTTTACCCCCACATCCACCCCGATCACCCGGGTCATATAGGCGTCCCGGCCCCGGTCGTAGCGCACCACCTTAACTATTTTTTGCTGCCCCACGAAAAGGGCGGCGGTCTCTCCGTTCAGGGCGACCGCTCTGGGCCGGGCGCGGATGCGGACCCGACCGGCCTGCTCCATAGACGCCAGGGCCGCCTCGAAGCCTTTCGGCAGAACGCCCAGCGAGTCGTAGCGGATGTCGCCGGAGCCGCTGTCCGAGGCTAGGGTTCCGTAGCGGCCCCATGTGTGAAGGCCCAGGGCGGCCTCCACGTCCCGCCCGGAGGCGAATTCCACCACGACCGCCTCGATCTCGACCTGCGGCAGGGGCCGGTCGATTTTGGCGAGGTCTTGGCGCACCTTTTGCGCCAACTGCCGGGGGCCGAAGACCGTCAGGGCGTTCTCCTCCGGGTTGACGTGCAGGTAGCGCAGCAGAAATT
>JADLDR010000103.1 GCA_020846535.1 Armatimonadota bacterium
ATCCTTGTGATCGCCCCGCCTGCCGAGGGGGCCCTTTTCAGGGCGAACACGAGGTTCGCCCCTACGGCCTTATCTCAGTGAAAACTGCACCCTTACTCCGACAGGCTGCTTAGCAGCTCGATCAACGAAAATCCCCGGCAAGATCGTTCGGTCATATAAACCTCCTATCTTGTGCAAGCCGAAGCGTCTGCTTTTATTATATCAAATCGCTGTGTCCTTTCTATGATGAGCCGTGTCTTTCAAAATACAATTCGGCTAATTTATATTCAGTGCCGAATAGACAAGAATTGAACACCAAAAAGCAACAATCGCTGGTTGACAACGATGCATTCGGTGTTTCCGCTTTTACTATCTTGATGTTTTGTCCCTGCCCGATTCAGCAAAAAAAACCTATTTATGAACGCATATACATATATATTTCACAAGCTCGTATGTTAAAGATTTCATTCGCTATGAATAACATTTACAGCGGATGTCATTGATTTTATATACGAATTTGATATAATGAATCAAGACTTCCAGGAGGGCGCGAAAGGAGGAATCGGCGATGCCGGTCGATGCGGCGACCTTTCGGCACTTTATCAAAGAGGCCATCGACTTTCACGGCGATCTCTGCCGGGGTCAGATGATCGGGGTCAGGATGAGCCTGGCCGCTCTGAAGGCGCTGGGCATCCACAGCCGCAGGGGAATGTGGGGCCTGGTCGCCTTCGCGGAGTGCGAGGGCTGCTTGGTGGACGCCTTGCAGGTGGTGACCAACTGCCGGGTCGGGCGCGGCACGCTCAAGGTCATCCCGGGCGGAGGACGGCAGGTAACCTTCGTGGACTCTCAGACCGGCAAAGGGGTCCGCATTGCCGTGAGGCCCGATTGCTGCGAGGAGGTGAACCGATACGGCAGGCTCAAAGGCTGGAACGCGGAGGACGATGAAGGCCAGCTCAGAATCTTCTCGGAAATCGAGGACAGCGCATTTCTGGATCTCGATCTGCTGGCCGATGGCGAAGTGGAAAATCTTCTCTCCCGGCATCCCCGGCAGCAGTCGCCCGGCTGCGCTCTGAGGCAGGACTGGCTGGTTCCGGGAACGCCGCCCGCCCCGTGCAGGCCGGAGGGCGGCGACAGGCCCCTCGAATTGATCTGAATCGATATCACGAAATCACAAAGGAGGCTCTATGTCAAGGAATTCCCGACCGGGATTCACGCTGATCGAACTGCTCGTTGTTATCGCTATTATCGCCATTCTGGCGGCGATTCTCTTTCCGGTCTTCGCCCAGGCCCGCGAAAAGGCCCGGTCGATCAGTTGCGTCAGCAACCTCAAGCAGGTCGGCACGGCCCTGGTGATGTACCGCCAGGATTACGATGGGGTGAACTGCTATTACCGCTTCAGCGCCAGCCCGGACCCCAAGCCGACCGGCTTCTACCCGCCCGATGTCTGGTGGGCCCCTTACGACCCTTCAGTCGCCCCGGACGCCCAGCCCGGAGCCAACTGGCAGCCCGGCCTGCTCCAGCCCTATGTCAAGAGCTACGATATCTTCAAATGCCCCACCGAGCGCCAGTGGCAGTGCGGGTACGCCATGTCCTACATTTACGGAGGCCCGATGGGGATGTCGGATTCGATGGTTTCTGCCCCGAGCGACCGCGTTGTGGTGTGGGACCACCGCAGAACTCCTGGCTGTGCGGATACCACCAACTACGCCACCAACCCACGCCCGCCCTTCACGCCCTTCGAGGGAGTCGCCGGATCGGAGACCCACTATCCGACCCGGCACAGCGGCGGCTGCAACTTCCTCTTCTACGACGGTCATGCCAAATGGATGCGCCCCTCCAGCCTGCGGGTGGCCTATTTCCGGGAACCGGGCTATCCCCCGGCGGTTGCGGGCTACCCCGGCGAGTAGAGGGAGCGAGGCATTATCTATGGGGCGGTCGATTTCATGATCGCCCCTCTATTCTTTCCACCCGTAAAGCATCCGGTCGCTAATGGCTTGCAGAGCCTTAATTTCCTTCCTCAAGCTCGTTCACGCAGGAAAACGCACCCTCGCCTCATAACTATAAGGCGGCTTTCCTTTTGCCCTGCGGCACGGCAGGGTTTTGTGCAAAACAGGAGGAATCTGGATGCGATATCTGTGGATTTGCCTGGGGATATGGGCGCTGGCCGGGCTGGCGGCCTCCGCTCTCGCCGACCCGCTGGATGAGGTGCCCCGGGAACACCGGGCTTATGCGGCCCTGCAAACCTTTCAGGATCGCGGATTGGTCAGGGGGCTGCCTCAGGGCGTGTTGAAGGGAACCCGTCCTCTGACCCGCTACGAGATGGCGGTTCTGGTTTCGGCAGTCGTCAAAGAGGTGAAGGCACGGATGAAGAAGGCGATGGAGCAGCCTTCCAAAAAAGAGGCGGAAGCGGAACTCGCGACCCCTTCCGGCCTGACCGCCGAAGACCTGACCATGATCCGATCCTTGCAGGCAGAGTTTTCCAAGGATCTGGATTCTCCGGCCAAACAGAAGGAAGAGGCGACCGCCCTGAAAGACCTGGAGAAAATCGTCAAGCAGCACACCATCAAGGGCTATCTTCAGGTGCGCTACCAGAACGATCAGTCCTCGCAGCGGGCCGAGAGCGCCAACGACCTGTGGGGTAGCGATGCCGCCAAGAACAACCAGATCAAGGACACTTTTTTGATCCGGCGGGCGCGGCTCCAGCTCGGGGGAAAGGTGTCCGACAAGGCCAGCTACCAGATCGACTGGGAACTGGCAGGCCCGGTCCGCAGCAACGAGCCCAACCAGGACAGGTCCTTCACCAATGTCCGCACCCAGAACGCCTACTTGCAGTGGGGCGAGGTGGCGAAGGGCGTGGATGTGCAGGTGGGCCAGTTCAAAAACCCGCTCAGCTACGAGGTGCCGACCTCGGACGCCAAACTGGAATTTCCCGAGCGGTCTTTCGCTCTCACCCGCCTTCTCTCCATCTACGACCGGGGCGTCAAAATCCTGGGCAAGCGGGACGCCTGGGGCTACCAGGCGGCTCTTGTCAACGGCAATGGCGAGAACCGCTGGGACGACAACCGCCACAAGGATATCGCCGGGCGCGTGACCTATTCCTGGCCCGCCGTGACCGCCGGCGTCTCGCTCTACCGGGGCAAAGCCTTCAATGATAAGAATAACGATATCGCCCGAAACAGGACCGGGCTGGACCTGGAGTGGAACTGGAACAGAGGCGGGTTCCGGACAGAATACATCCGCGGAAAGGATGGGACGATCACCCGCAAGGGCTGGTATGCGATGGCGCGCCAGCAGGTCGCTCCCGCCTGGGATATCGTGAGCCGCTACCAGGAATTGGACCCCGACACGGCCATAGGCGGGGCCGCCGCCAAAGCCGCCCGGTCCGAAAAGCAGACCGG
>JADLDR010000104.1 GCA_020846535.1 Armatimonadota bacterium
GGCTGACCTTCCCGGCCCGCCCAACACCCCCCGCCACCTGGAGCGTCTATATCCATGCCCCGCCGCTCCCGAAGCCGCCGGGACGCGCGGACCTGACGATGGCGCTATCGTCCTGAAGACCTATCAGTGCGTTCCTTACCTACCCTTGTAAGGAGGGGATGGGGGGGCAAGTGCCGCACGATCTATCCCCTCTCCCCGTTTCGGGGAGAGGGGCCAGGGGAGAGAGGTCACCCATCCCCCAGGAACGGAGGATGTTTCACCTTATCTGGATCGCTAGGGGCGAACCTCGTGTTCGCCCTGCCCTGGACCAGGCCCTTTTCCGGGCGAGCACGAGGTTCGCCCCTACGACCTAATCCCTGGGAAAAGCGCCCTCTTGCTCCAGTGGGCTGCTTGGAAAGGAAAGAAAAATGAGCGATTCCGCGAAGATCAAGGCAGCCGTTGTCACCGGCTCGCACCCGTTCGATGTGCCCGCATTCCAGGCCATGCTCCGCAGCCTGGAGGGGATCGACGCCTACCCCCAGCATATGGAGGATTTTGTCTGCGATGTCGCCGGCCGGCGCGGCTGGTACGATGTGGTCTGCTTCTACAACATGCACACCGAAACGCCCGGCAAAGGCGGCCCCTGGTATCAGCAGCCGATGAAGGCGGCCCTGGAGACGCTGGGCGAGACTGGCCAGGGCATTTTTGTGCTGCACCATGCGCTGCTGGCCTTCCCGGAGTGGCCCTTCTGGTCGGAACTGGTGGGCATCCGGGACCGTAGTTTCGGCTATTACCACGGAGAAGCGATCAAGGTCGAGGTCGCTGATCCCCGGTATCCGATCACCGAGGGGCTGTCCGATTGGGAGATGATCGATGAAACCTACACCATGCAGAGCGCGGGGCCGGACAGCGAGATTCTCCTGACGGTGGACCACCCCCGGAGCATGAAAACCGTCGGCTGGACGCGCCGCTTCCGCAATGCCCGGGTGTTCTGCCTAGAACTCGGGCATGACGCCGCCGCCTTCGAGCATCCGATGTTCAGAACGGTGGTGGGGCGGGGTCTTCGCTGGTGCGCCGGAAGGTAAGGCCGTTCTGCGCCATCAGGGCGCATAGATTCCGCGCCAACTGTTCGAAACCGAGGTCGTTGGGATGGAGGCCGTCGGCATAGAGGGCCGGATCCTCCGAAATGAGAGCGGAACCTTCGACCGGATAAAGATGGCGGTCATGCCGCCCGGCGGCAAGGTCGCGGAGCGCCTGGCGGTATTCCTCCAGCCGTTCGATGCCCTGCCAGTTCCCCGGAACGGGCAGAGGGGTCAAAAGATAGACGGGAAGGGCAGGGTGGGCATCCCGGAGCGCATCCAGGATGCCCGCGACGTTTGCCGCGAAATCCGCCAGGGGAACCTGCCCCAGGCAGTCATTGACCCCGATCAGAATGGAGGCGACATCGGGCCGCCGGGCGGTGAGCGCGGCCCCGTCTGAGGCAGCCGCGCGCCTTCCTCCGAAGCCCATGTTGATTGCCTGCCAGCCCATCGCCCGTGCGGTCCGGCTGGGATAGCTCGTCATCGCCGAAGAGGCCCAGAAGCCCTGAGTGATCGAATCCCCATAGGCCATATAAAGCGGGCCGGGCAGTTTTTTGCAGGGCGCAAGCCCGCTTCCGCCGTGAAGGGCCAGCCCGTTGAAGCGCACGGGATCGGCCACCGGCAGAAACATCTCGAATTCACGCGCCCTCCCTGAAGCGCCCGGCTTCAGGGCGACGGCCTGCCGGTGCTGTCCGTCGCACACTCGGGTGAATGTCGCCTCTATCCTGTCATCGATCAGGCATACCCCTGTGCTGTTGAAAGAGCCGTGCCCGGGCAGGCTGCCTTTCGCAGGATAGGAGATATGGACGGTAACCTCCGCCGCATCCGATAAGAAGCGAACCGACGCCCCGGGGCTGTCGCAGGCGTAAGGAGAATCTACCGGAAACCTATCGAAAGACGCCTCCGAAGGCGTTACGGCAAGGCGGACGCATCTTTCATAGACCGGTCCGGGGTGGTCGGGCGCGATGTGGATGGATACCATGTCGCCTCCTGGCATTACCGATGAAAGCAAGCAAAACCGGGGCGGATCGTGTATACTGTACCATGAAGATAAGGAAAAAATATCCCCCGGCCAATGACAGGCAAGCAAAAGCCCTGAACTGCTCGAAAGGAGACAACCCATGCAAAGCGACCAAGCGATATCCGCGAAGAGCGCCGCCCGGCGACAGGGCCAGCGCGACCCGGAGAAGATTTCCTTTGCGATAGCGGAATCTTCCTTCGGCCTGGTGCTGGCGGCGCGGAGCGCGAAGGGCCTCTGCGCCGTGCTGCTGGGCGACAACCCGGACCACCTGATGCGCGAATTGCAGCAGCGCTTCCCGGCTGCCGTGCTGGCGGAAGGCGAGGGCGAACTTGCGGCAGAAGTGGCCGCCTTTATCGAATCGCCGTCCCGCAGCCTGGATGCGCCTCTGGATCTGCGCGGCACCCGCTTCCAGCAGACGGTTTGGCAGGCGCTGCGGGAGATTCCTTCAGGAACGACTGCGAGCTATACCGAGATCGCCCTTCGGATCGGCCAGCCGAGCGCCGTCCGGGCGGTGGCGCAGGCTTGCGCCGCAAACGCCCTGGCGGTAATCGTCCCCTGCCACCGGGTCCTCAGAAGCGACGGCAAGCTCTCCGGCTACCGCTGGGGCATCGAGCGAAAACGGCTTCTGCTGGCGAAAGAAGCCGGCGCTCGCTTATAAATTCAGAACCTTCCCCGCATATACTCCACCATTGCCCGGTAATTCTCCAGGGGAACGCCCTTGAAGATGGTGTTGCTGGAACTGTAGATGAATCCCCCGCCCGGCGCGGCGTGGTCGATGCAGTAGCAGGCCGATTCGATTATCCGCTCGGTGGGGCCTTTTTGCACCAGGCTGCAATTGACGTTGCCCATCAGGGCGATCTTGCCGTAGGTCAGCTTCTTGACCTCGGCGATATCCATCCCGGCCATCGGGTCGATGGACTGGAGGACATGCGGGGCCATCTCGAATATCTGGTCCATCACCCCCATCAGGTTCCCGTCGGAATGCAGGATCACGGTCACGCCGTTCTTTTTGATAAAGGAAACGAGATCCGCCACATAGGGCGTGACCAGGCTGCGGAAGTGCTTCGGCGAGATGAACACCCCGCTGTTGAAAGCGTAGTCGCTGGCGATATCGATCAGGTCGCACCCTGCATCGATGAGCCGCCGGGCGTGTTCCCGGGAGGAATCCAGCATCGACTGCGCCCAGGCGTGCAGCTTGCCGATATCTTCATACAGGTCCACCGAAAACCGGACATAATCGCTGACCATATCGATGGAAATCGACGACCCCCACACGAAGCTGCCCACCGGCACGTCCGGGCCCAGATACCGCTTCAGGAACGGGATGAATTCATACTGCGCCTCGTTACGCATGGCGGGCCGCCAGACCAGCGCCGCGTCCCACCCGAACTCCTGAACCGTGCGGGCGTAGATTTCCGCGCACCGAGCGAACAGCCGCTCCCGCTCCGGCCCGGAGGCCGCCTCCATCTCCTTCTCGCCGGGATGCGCCAGCCCGAAGGCTTCCTTTTCCAGCTCGAACGTCTGCTCGAAATGCGGGGGCCGGTCCGGTTCCTCGAATCTCAGCGCGGCGGCAAGGCGTTTTTTGGGGGTCATGAGAAAATCCTTTCCGAAAAGGAATCGCGATTTCCCCCTCGAAGCAGGATGCGGGGGAAGACTGAAAAGCACCCTCCGCAGGTATCAAGATCAGGTGAAACATCCTCCGCTCATAGGGATGCGCCGGAGAGCCTCCTGGGAGAGGGGGAGAGAGGGTGCGGTGCTTGACCTCCCCATCTCCTCCCCCTGCCCGTTTCGGGAAGGGGGCCGGGGGGTCAGGTAGCGGTCTATCAGAGTCCCGCACCTCGCCCCCGGCGGGGCAGGAGACCTTCCCCTCGCAAAAAGTGTCGGGTACTCAGCCAAAGCCTGGCGGAGGGCGGTTGGCTTAAAGAGCCAGTCGCTTGCAAGCAAAACTGTCAGTCCATTCGCCGCAGGTTTCAGGATTCCTTTTTGAACTCCGCAGGAGGACGCTTTGCATAAAAGCAGGTGGCTCTGGATCGGATGGGCGGCTTGTCTCTGGGCAGGCGCGGCGGGCAATGTCCCGCTCCTCCGGGAAGGTTGGGATTACGGCAAAGCGATGCGGAAGGGGGCCGCCCGGTTTACCGGCAAGGCGGGAGTGGTCATCCATATCGGCGATTCCATCACCTATGCCAATCCCTACTCTCAGTGGGCCAGAGGAGGCAAAGGTAAGACCTCGGGGGATGAGGCGATCTGCCGATGGATGCGCACCGGAGCCGATGACGACACCGACGGCTGGCATCTCTGCTCCGTGGACCTCCCGGAAGGCCGTTCCGCAACGGCGGTCGGGGGCATCCGGATCGATGAATACCTGGCGGGAGGCAAGGCAGGCATCCCGCCCCTGGCCGAAGTGGTGAAAAAATATAATCCCCAGATAGCGGTGCTGATGCTGGGCACGAACGATATCACCGCAGGCCGCCCGCTTGCCGCCTATAAAGCGGATATGGCGAAGGCTGTCGATATCCTCCTGGCGAACGGAACGATCCCGATTCTCTCCACGCTCCCGCCCTATCCCGGCAAGGAAGAAACCGCCGTCGCCTTCAACGCCGCCCTCAAAGAAATCGGGCGGGCAAAGCGCATCCCGATGATCGACTACTGGGGCGAGATCATCAAACGCCGCCCAGCCGATTGGAACGGCACTCTTCTCTCCAGAGACGACGTTCACCCCACCGCCAGCCAGGGCGGAACCGCTCCGGACAGCGAGCCGACCGAAGAAAACCTGAGAAACTCCGGCTACCTGCTGCGCGGCTGGCTATCGGTCCAGAAAATCGCCGAGGTAAAGTCCAGGGTGATCCGGGAAGACCTCTAATCCCCCTTGCTTAAAAGCACCCTTCCCAGCCCCCCGGCTTCGGGAGGCGGTTGGCTCTTTAGCAAGGCGGGGGGCTGGAGGGGTGGTTGGCTTTAGCCGGCTGCGGTTCCCCTCAAGAAGGATTCGGCCCTTGATGAGGCGAACTTTCCTTGAGGGATGGCGGCTTGCTTCCTTTCCCCTGGAGGATCATTTCATCGTGTGAGGAAAACTGAAGATGCCGAATTCTGCCATTGCCGCTTACCTGGCGAAAACCGGGCCGGAGGCTATCGATGCCGGGTTTCTGGGGTACATCGCCAGCCTGGAAGAGACCGCCAGAGTCGCGCCAGGGGTTGCCTGCTCTATCGTTCAGGAGCTGGCCGACCAGAGGAGCAACTTGAGGCTCATTGCCAGCGAGAACTACTGCTCCCTCTCCACCCAGCTCGCCATGGGGAACCTGCTGACCGACAAATACGCCGAGGGCTTTCCCGGCCACCGCTTCTACGCCGGTTGCGATAATGTGGATGCCATCGAAGATTACGCCTGCCGCCAGGCATGCCAGCTTTTCGGATGCGAACACGCCTACGTTCAGCCGCACAGCGGGGCGGACGCCAACCTCATCGCTTACTGGGCCATCCTGAGCGCCCGGGTGGAAACGCCCGCCCTGGAAGCACTCGGGGAAACCAACCCCGCCAAGCTGAGCCAGGAACAGTGGAACGCCCTGCGCCACAAGCTGGGAAACCAGAAGATGCTCGGAATGGATTATTATTCCGGAGGCCACCTGACGCACGGCTACCGGCACAATGTCTCCGCCCAGATGTTCGATGCCTACACCTACGGCGTTTCTCGGGACACCGGCCTTCTCGATTACGAAGCCCTGGAGAAAATGGCCGAAGAGATCAGGCCGCTGATCTTCCTGGCAGGCTACAGCGCCTATCCTCGTGAGATCAATTTCAGGCGGCTGCGCGAGATCGCGGACAGGGTGGGGGCCGTGCTGATGGTGGATATGGCCCACTTCGCCGGCCTGGTGGCCGGAGGCGTCTTTACGGGCGATTTCGATCCGGTGGCCCATGCCCATGTGGCGACCACCACAACCCACAAGACGCTGCGCGGCCCGCGCGGCGGAATGATCCTCTGCACTCAAGAGTTCGCGGAAGCCGTGGACAAGGGCTGCCCTCTGGTGATCGGGGGGCCGCTGCCCAATGTCATCGCCGCCAAAGCCGTTGCCCTGACCGAAGCCAATCGGCCCGAGTTCAAAGAGTACGCCGCGGAAATCGTCGAAAACGCCCGCAGCCTGGCTGCGGCCTGCATCGAGGAGGGGATGGTCATCGCCACCGGCGGAACGGACAATCACCTGATGCTGATCGATGTCCGCCCTTTCGGGCTGACGGGCCGCCAGGCCGAAAGCGCCCTGCGGGCCTGCGGCATCACCCTCAACCGCAACTCCCTCCCCTTCGATCCCAACGGCCCGTGGTATACCAGCGGCCTGCGGGTGGGAACCCCCGCCGTCACCACACTGGGGATGGGGCCGCAGGAGATGAAGGAAATCGCCTCTGTCATCAAGCGAGTACTCTCCGAGACCAGGCCGGAAATCATCGCCTCCGGAGCCAACGCCGGGAAGCCGAGCAAAGCAAAATACCGGTTGGATGAGGCCGCGCGCTTGCAGGCGAAAGCCCGGGTGGAATCCCTGCTGGCAAGCTATCCCGTCTACCCGCAACTGGACCTGGCCTTTTTACAGGAGCATTTCGGCTGATTCTACACCAGGAGCCGACTATGAACGTGACTTTAGCCGCAGTCCAGATGGATAATATCCCGGGGGATGCCCCCGCCAACCTCAGCCGGGCGCTTCGCCTGATCGACCGGGCGGGCGAGGCGGGCGCGAAGATCGTCTGCCTGCCAGAACTCTGCACAACCGGCTACTATCTCACCCGTGACGAGTTATTCCCGCTGGCCGAGACGGTTCCGGGGCGGGCCACGGAGGCCGTCGGGGAAGCAGCCCGCCGGTGGGGCATGTACGTGCAGATCGGGATGGCCGAAAAAGAAGGGGACAGCCTTTACAATACGGCGGCGGCGCTTGCCCCGGATGGATCGCTGCTCGCCCGCTACCGGAAGACGCATCTCTACGGCGGAGAAAAGGATATCTTCTGCCGCGGCTCCGGGCCGGTCGTTTTCGAGACCGAATACGGGAGGGTGGGAGCCATGATCTGCTATGACCATGTGTTCCCCGAGTTCGTGCGCGGCCTGATGCTCAAAGGGGCCGATATCCTCCTCCATTCGACCGCCTGGGTGACCACCGACCTGTGCGACGCCTACAGTTGGGACTCAGGAATGTATCACGCTATCCTGAGAACCCGCGCCCTGGAAAACCGCGTCTTCGTGGTATCCGCCAACCGTACGGGCGCGGAAGGCCCACTTCGCCACCTGGGCAACTCCGCCATCATCCACGCCTGGGGCGAGGTGGCCGCCCGCCTGGATATGGAGGAAGGCGTCTGCACAGCCGAAGCCGACTTCACCCGGCTTCCCCCCTGGGCCGAGGTCGCCCCTTATCGCGAAGATCGCTGGCCGGGCCTGTACCGGGCGATGCTGGAGGAAACGCGGTAGAGGGGGCGTTGCGGTTGTTTGTTTTAACACGGATGAACACAGCTCAAAGCAAGATAAAAACGGATGTTTTTTATCCGCCTTTATCTGTGTTCGTCCGTGTTCCCAAAATACATCCCACAGGAGTACAAGAATGGTCGACTTTGCGGTGCAAGACGGGCAGACATTCGTGTTTATCGGGGACAGCATCACAGACTGCGGGCGCAGGGCGGAGAGCTTCCCCTTCGGCAGCGGGTACGTACGAGCGGCGGTCGAGTTGATCACCGCCCGGTATCCGGAGAGGAAAATCGCGTTTTACAATGAGGGCATCGGCGGCAACACGGTGGAAGACCTCCGGAACCGCTGGCATGACGATGTTCTGGCGCATAAGCCGGACTGGGTTTCGGTGAAGATCGGCATCAACGACCTGCACCGTTATCTGAGTGATCCTTCCGTCCTTCCCCCGGCCCGGTTCGAGGAACTCTATCGTCAGTGCCTTGAGACGACCCGGCAGAAAACGGATGCCCGGCTGCTCCTCGTCTCTCCCTTTTATATCAGCACGGATACCGACCCCCAGACCTGGCGCGGGCGGGTGCTGGCCGTTTTACCCGATTATATCGCGGTCGTTCAAAAAGTAGCCGAAGAGTTCGGCGCTCTTTACGTTCCCACCCAGGAGCTTTTCGAGGAGCAACTTCGCTACCGCCCCGTCGACGCCTTCTGCCCCGAACCGGTACACCCCTATATGAGCGGTCATCTGGTCATCGCCCTGGGCCTTCTGAAGGCGCTGGGATGGTGATGAAGAGTCAATGCATGATGGATCGCTCGTTTCGATTGGTTATTGTCCTTTGGGGGCTGGCCGCCATGGGAGCTTGCGCCCAACAAAACGCTGCCCGGCCCGGCGAGACCGCGCTGGAGGCTCCGACCTTTCACTGCCTGGGCGTCCGGTGGTATGTCGAGGGCGACGCCAACGGCAACGCGAAGGTGGCTCTGTATTATCGGAAGACGGGCGCGAAGACATGGAAAGAGGCGATGCCTCTCTTCCGGGTGGAAGGCGAAAAGTGCCAGCCGCCCCTGCCGGCAGGGAGGAGCCTCTTTGCCGGCAGTGCTTTCGATCTGGCCCCCGGAACCTCTTATGACCTCAGATTGACCCTCGCCGATCCGGATGGGGGCGGCGCGGACAGGGTGCTTCGCTGCGCCACGCGCCGGGAGCCGTCTGTCAGCCCGAAGGCGAGGATGCTCTATGCTGCGCCGGGGGACGGGGGCGGCAGCGGAAGTCGCGAGGCCCCCTTCAAAGGGCTTCAGGCGGCCCAGGACGCGGCCCGGCCCGGAGATGTGATCAACCTGGCCCCCGGCGTCTACCGGGGCGAATTCACCGTCTCGAAAAACGGAGAGGAGGGCAAGCCCATCGTCTGGCGCGGTGCGGCGCAGGGAGAGACGATCCTGGACGGCGGCGGCGCAGCGCGGGTGATCTCAGCAGGCGATGCCCGGCACGTCTACCTGCTCCGGCTGACGATCCGCAACGGCCATTACGGCATCGTGGCTCACGGCTGCTCGGCTCTTTATATCAACCGCTGCCACTTTTACGATATCCAGACCGGATTCACGGCCCACGGCAAGAACCAGAAGAATATTACGGTCACGGACTGCCTGATCGAAGGCCCCTGCACGTGGCCGCGCACCAAAGGGATCGAGGAGCCTGAAGGCGTGGAAGTGCAGGGGGACGGTAATGTGGTGGCCTACAACCGGATTCGCGGTATGGCCGACGGCATTTCCATCTTCCGGGAACCCAGCCATGCCAACGACTTCTACAACAACGATATCAGCGAATGCACCGACGACGGCACCGAGATGGATTACGGCGGTCAGAACGTGCGCTGCTTCCGCAACCGCTACACCAATATCTTCCAGGGGGTCAGCGTCCAGCCTCTTTACGGGGGACCGTGCTACGTTTTCCGCAACGCCCTCTACAATATCGAGGTGGAGCCATACAAGATCCACAACGGCCCTTCCGGGATTCTCTTTTTCCATAACACCACCGTCAAGACGGGGATGCCGATGCTGGTCTGGACACCGGAGCCGTTTTCCAGCTCCGTTTTCCGCAACAACCTCTTCATCGGCTCCAACGACAACTACGCGCTGGAGGTCACGGCCCGGAACGCGAAAGCCGATTGGGATTACGACGGCTACGGGATCGGCCCTTTCAAAATCTTCGCCAGTTGGAACGGTCGGCGCTACGAAACCTTCGAGCAGTTCGGGGCGCAGAGCGGCATCGAGCGCCACGCCCTGCTGCTGACCGAAGCCTCCCTCTTCGCCTCCGGCATCGGGATTCCGGCGGACGTGAAGCGGCAGTTCGATCCCGGGGCCAACGACCTGCGGCTCCGCTCCGGCGTGAAAGCTATCGACGCGGGCCAGCGCCTTCCCAACCTCAACGAAGGCTTCGCCGGCAGAGCGCCCGACCTGGGAGCCTACGAATACGGCAGCCGCATGCCTCACTACGGCCCGAGACCATAATCGAAAGCCGTCCGAAAAGGAAAAAGCGGGCGGACGTTGAACCATTAAAGCGTCCGTCTGACGGAGAATAAGACTGAAGGAGCAAGATATGGCGAAAATCGGCGTGATCCACTACAATTTCCCGGGCTTTTCGTTTGAGGATTTCCTCAAATTCGCAGCCGACACAGGCTACCGGTTCGTGGAGCTGCAAATCGGCGATGTATGGGATGAGGAGAAGGACAATCAGCCGGAGAAAAACACGGAGAAGGTGCGGGAGCAGTTGGCCTCCTACGGGCTGAGGGCGTCCGCTCTGGCCGCAGGCAACAACTTCATCCAGACCGAGGAAGAGGGCATCCGCAAGCAGGTCGAGCGCATGAAGCACATCGCGAGCCTGACCAAAATTCTCGATCCTGAAGCCGTGATCCGCAGCGAGGGCGGCTGGGCGAAGGAAGAGGACGTTCCCAAGGAAAAGTGGCTCGATTCCATGTACGAATGCTTCCGCCGCTGCGTGGGTTTCGCGGAGGAGCTTCAGGTGAAGTTCGCTATCGATAACCACGGCTATGTGACCAACGATGCCGACCTGCTCTATGCGCTCCTCAAAAAAATCGACAACAAGTGGTTCGGGACCAATATGGACACCATGAACTACCGCTGGTACGGCCATTCGGTCGAGAAGTGCAAGCAGATCTATGAGATCATGGCCCCTTACGCGATGCACACCCACATGAAGGACGGCTTCGACAGCCGGGAGAACTACAAGGGCGCGGCCCTGGGCGAGGGCGAAATCGACCTCCTCTATGCCGTCAACTGCCTCCGCAAAGCCGGCTACGACGGAGCCTTCACCGCCGAATATGAAGGCCCCGAGCCGCAAGGCGGCGTCGGATACGCCAAATGCTACAAATGGCTGAAGGCGAATCTCTAAAGCTGTTTTGAAAGGTCAATCTGAAAAGGGGATGCTTGCGAGCATCCCCTTTCTAGTTCTACAACGATGGTTTGCAGGTGGGGGCTGGCCGCTTGCGCCCGTGGGAAAGGCGATACGCTGTTGGATCGGCGGTTATATATCCCCGAGGCGTGGTGTGGGGAGAACTATGCCGCCCACCGGCAACGCGGTGGCCTCCCGGAAGAGGTGGCCTTGCGGTAGGTGTTGGGGGATGAAGCCGTTGGCCGGGATCCGACCTTCTTGGATCAGAGCGCAGTGCTGGGCCAGCTGTCTGTGAGGGAAGCGCCCCACGATGCACGGGTATGGCCGGAGCAGCCCCCTATGGAGGGGCCGACGGGGTGCGGTCAGGGGCGTCCCATAGCGATCCTGATAAGGGGAAAGATCCTCCGCTCCTGGGGGAGGGGTGGCCCCTCTCCCCGAAACCGAAGGGATGCGCCGGAGCGCCTCCGGGGAGAGGGGGAGAGAGGGTGCGGTACTTGACCCCCCCATCCCCTCCCCCTGCCCGTTTCGGGAAGGGGGCCGGGGGGTTAGGTAACAATCTATCAAAGTCCC
>JADLDR010000105.1 GCA_020846535.1 Armatimonadota bacterium
GCGGGCAAGCCGCCTTTATCCGGCACGATGGGCGACAGGGGCAACAGGGGAGGGCGCGATCCCGCCAGGGACGGCAAAGCGGTGGCATCGAGGGACATACGGGCCGACGCTTTGGCGGCACCGCCCATTCGGGCGGCGCGGGTGTCCTCACGGCTCGGAACAGCCGCCGCGGAGGGCATGGACACCGGAGTGAAGGGGTCGCGCTTCGGGCCGACCGGAGCGATGACCACCTGCGCTTCTTGGGCCGCCGGGGTCTCGCCCGCCGCCGCGCCTTCGTTCTGTCCTTCCGCGCGCTGGTCGCCGCTGGCCGCTTTCCGGGTGGCCGGGGTGGCGGCATTGGTGCTGGTTCCCAGGAGCCGGACGATCCCGAGTCCCAGAACGGCAACCGTTAGAACGCTCAGGACAATGATCTGGGGGAGTTGTTTTCTGTCAAACTTCATTGGAGTTCCCCTTTCCAGCCTCATCACGGCTGACGACCGGTTTCTCCTTGAGGACGTACGCCTCCAGGTTCAGTTTGATGTCCAGTTGGGAACCTTTCAGCTTGTCTTTGTTGTTCGACCGGATCGCCAGGCTGCTCACCGACAGGATTTTCGGGAAGCGGGTCAATTTCCGAACAAAGTTCATCACATCGAAATAGTTACCGTTCAGCGCCAGTTCGATTTGAAGCTTGTCGTAAGGGGGCTGAACCTCTTTTTTCTTTTCTTGCTTTTTGCCGCCTGCGTTTTTAGAGTTTTTCTCTTCAGAGGCATCCGGATTGGTGCGGCTCGGCCCCTGGGGAGCGGCGCTGATCTGGGGGCGCACGCCCATGACGCGGAGTTTCTCCCCTTTGGCAAGCTTTTCTATCTGCTGCAAGAGGGTCGGGGTGAATTCGCGGGTCGGCAGCGCGCTTTCGAGGAAAGAGATCTCCTGCCGGGCCGTCTGGTATGCCTGTTCGATACTCGCCAGCCGGGACGCCAGCTTCTGGCCTTCTCCGAGCTTTTTCTCCTGCATATCGACCTGGGCCTGGATCTCGCCCACCTGGCGCGACAGGAAGAAATAGGACACCCCGCACGCCACGAGCATCACGACAGAGATGACGATAAGGATCAGATTGGTTCGGCGGGAAGGCTTAAGATTGTTCATTGGTCGCCGCCTCCTTCTCGGCCTTTTTTTCCGGGTGGAGAGGTTTCAGACGGGCGGTAAATTGGAATTCGACCGCGACCCGATTTTCCACATCGCGCTGCTGGGTCTGTTTGAGATCGATGCGCTCGAACCGGGGATAATCGAGCAGGCGCAGCATCGCCTCTCCCACCAGCCCCTGCGACGCCGAGACGCCGGCAAAGTTGATGTCCTTACCTTCGTCCGCCGCCCCCGATTTGCCCCGGGCTGTGTCGGCGACTTCCACCGTAGTCAGCCAGGTTTCGGCAGGCAGCGACATGCTGAGCCGCTGCAAGGTGCTGTGCCAGTCCTCCAGATTCTCCTGAGCCTCGTGGAGCAGAGTCGTTTTGGGGCGAATCTCGGCAAGCGATTTCTCGTAAGATTGAATCTTGTGGATGGTAGGTTCCAGAGCCGTCATCTGCCCTTCCAGGTCCGCCATATGGCCCCTGAGAGAAAACATGTGAACCGTCATAAAGGAAACGAGGCAGAGCGCGACAAGCATTTCCAGGCCCACCAGATAGAAAAGCTTCCGAGTGGTGGTTTCCAGCGCTTTTTTCGCCGCTCTCCTTTCAGCGATCATGTTGATGGATGGCATGATTTCCTCCTATCGCGCCGCGCATCGAGGGGTAAAGGCGTCAGGCCGCTTTTCCGAAAGCCGCTTCTTTGATGGCAAGCCCGACCCCGACCGCCAGCATCTGCCCGCTCTGCTCCGCTGTATCCCGCGCAGGGGATTCATACAGCAAAGCCGGGTTGCTGACGATATCGCCCAGTTCGACCTCCATATTCAGCTTCTGGGCGAAATAGCGGTCAATTCCCGCCATGCGGGCCGTGCCGCCTGTCAGGACGATTTTTTCGATCATTCCCTCTCCGGTCGCCTCCGGGTACTGGGACTGGTAGTAGTTGATCGAGCGGCGCACCTCGCGCAGCAGCTCATCGATCAGGGGAACGAGGGCGCGGGCCGCAGGCTCCTGTCCATCCGTATAGCCTCCCGAAACATCCCCTGCGTTCTCCAGATTCACCCTCTCTTTGGCCTGCTCCGCCTCTTCCAGAGAGCAGCCCAGCCATGTTTTGATGGCATTGGTCATAGTGCTTCCCGAAATGGGGATCGTGCGGGTGAGGGCGAAATTGCCGCGCATGATGATATCGATATCCGTATGGTTGGCCCCCATATCCATCAGGACAACCACCTTGTCGTCCGCCTTGTGGCGGGGGTCGGTTTCCAGCAGGCCGCGCAGAAGCGCGAAAGCCTCGACATCCACGGCCATAGGCTCCAGGCCCGCCATTTCGCACACATCCGCCCGGCTGTTGACCATCTCCCTGGGGGCGGCTACCAACATGACTTTCATCATGCCCTCTTCTTCGGCAGGCCCCAGAATATCGAATTCCACAATGCTGTCCTCGATGGATGTGGCGACATACTTGCTGGCCTCATAGCGAATCGATTTTCTGAGCGCACCCTCCGTCATCTTCGGCAACTGCACCTGCCGGATGATGACGGTCGTGCCGGAGATGGCGGTCACCGCCCCGGTGGCGCTGACGCGCTGGCTCTGTAAATGCTCTTTGAGGGCCGCAGCCACAGCCTCCCGGTTCAGGATCACCCCGTCCCGGATGCTCTCCGGCGGCGTCGAACACATCGAGGTATGGGTGACCTGCCAGCCGCTGCGGGTCGGTTCCGCCTGAGCCACCTTGATGGTGTGGCTCCCGATATCCAGGCCGACAATCTTTTCCTTGTGCACCAGAGGGAATAAACCGCTCTTCATCTCTTCTCTCCCTTAACTGAACGCTTTTCCGCGTAAACACGCCCCTCTGCCGCCCGACGGGCGGCTCCATGCCTTGCCGGAGGCTTGCGGAGGATGCCTCCGGAGGCGAAGCCCGCTCCGAAAGATGGCAAACGACCATACGGCAGCGTCGAAAACGCTCCCGTGATTTGCTTCCTGATAATAATTATGGCTCGCCTCCCCGTAAACTTAAGGGGGCTTTTCGATGAAAATCGTCTTGTCAACCGCCCTTGCGGATGCATCTTAAAATATATCTCTTTTATACCGTGTATTTATTCTATTTAACGGAATGATGTATTGATAATTTTCTTTTATAATAATATAATAATATGGTGGTTTACAGAGGAGGTGATTATAAACGGGCTTTGATAATCGGAGAGATCGATGAGGCGATAAGCAGGATTGAACCTGCCGTGTGAAGACTTCGCTGAGAATCGGAGGATAACGATGAGACGGTATGCCAATCGAGCGGAGTTAGCCCGTGAAAGCGCAGTCGAGGAGGAAGCGGACCGCTGGCTCAAAAGAAGCGCTCCCAGCAAGGAGCGCCCCGCCCGTCCGGAAAAAGAGATGGCCCGGCTTCAGCGGCGGCGAGGAACAACCAGCTGGAGCGCGATGACCGCATCCGAGCAGGAAGGGGCGCAGGCTATCATCGATGAATGCAGGAGCGGGGTCAGCGAAATGGCCCGCCTGGAGTGCCACCTGATCGCCGAGGATGTCAAAATGACGCCCCAGCAGAAGCGCGTGCTGATCGGCGCGTGGGAGGGAGACACTCTCCGAGGCATGGCGGCAGAGGAAGGAGTCAGTTTCCAGGCCATCTGGCGCATCCTGAAGACGGTTCGCAAGCTGGCCGCGGCCAGCCGCTATATCGGACTGACCGAAGTATACCGCCGCGAGATCGAGCGGGGCCGCTACCGGAAGCCTGTCCGGAAATAAACCCCCAAAGAAAAAAGGGCCTGCTATACGAATAGCAGGCCCTTTTCGTCTTTCCATGGCGGCTTCAGCGCAGAACGCTTAGCCTTTCGGCTTGTCCGATCCTTTCAACTGCTGCTCCAGCACGGTAACGACATCCTCCGATTGGTAGGGAGAACCGGGATCGTTAGGCTTTTTGGAGAAGATGAGATGCTTCCCATTGGCCTCAAATTCATATTTGCCGTTGATCAGCACAGTCGCACAGGTCACGCCGAATTTAGATTTCGCCTGTTCACCGGAAGGGGAATGAAGATTGTGTACCTTGACATAGACATCCTTGGGGTGCTTTTTGACGAATCCTTCCAGGAGCTGGACGGTCTTCTGGTGGCACTCCGTATCGGTCGGGACGATAGCATCCACAACGATCTTGGCGTTTTTGTCGCCGAATTCCTGGGCTTTGCCACCGCCGACCGGGCCGCCGCCCATCGGGCCGCGGTCGGCTTTTCCGGCCATATTCTGCATCTGCGGCTCCGCCGATTCGTCGTGGCCGTGCCCGCTGTCCATCGTCTTATACTGGGCAAAAACCGCATAAATCGCAGCAGCGATGATCAAAATCAATACAGGCACTGCAACTTTCTGCATGATAATCCTCCTCATAGGCAATGTCCGGGGTAAAATCCCTAATGTCTTAACGATTCTACGCTTCGGAAAGTTCCCCTGTGCCGTTTCGACATGGATGATCGAATTCCTTTCGTTCAGAACCGGATCACCGAACGGATGACATTGCCGGTTTCCATGAGGTCGAACGCTTTTTCAACATCCTCCAGCCCGATATGCTGTGTCACCATTCTGTCCAGGTCGAGCTTGCCTTGCAGGTAAAGCTGGGCCAGCAGAGGAAAGTCGTTGGAAGGGAGAGTATCGCCCGCATGGCAGACGCGAAGGGTAACCTTGTTCCAATAGACGCCGGTGTCGATGTCCGCCAGGTCGAGGCTTACGCTGGCCCCGGTATCGGGCAGGCCGATATGAGTGGCGGTTCCGGCGTAGGCCAGCATCCGGACTGCCTGGTCGATGCATTGAGGCAGGCCAACCGCTTCATAGGCGAAATCGACCCCTTCCCCGTCGGCCAGTTCGCGCGCCTTTGCCACCGGATCGCCATCCAGCGCATTGACCGTGTGGGTGGCCCCGAACTGCTTCGCCCATTCGAGCTTGCCCGGGGCGATATCCACCGCGATGATCTGCCGGGCGTGGGCCAGCTTCGCGCCCTGGATAACGCTCAACCCGACACCGCCACAGCCGATCACAGCCACCTTCGCGCCGGGCCAGACAGGGGCCGTATTGAAGGCAGCCCCTACCCCGGTCACCACCCCGCAGGCGATCAGGCAGGCTTTATCGAGAGGCATCTCCCTGGGCATCTTGATGGCGGCTTTGGCATGGATAACGGTATAATCGGAGAAGGTGCCGCAGCGGAGTACCTGGGAGCAGACCGCTCCGTCGCGCTTGCGGTGGAGCCTCTGTTTGGGCCGGAGCGCCATCCAGCAGCGGCGCGGGTCGCCTCTCCGGCAGGCCGGGCACTGCTCGCACGGGGCGCGGTAAGCCAGCACCACCGGATCGCCCGGGGCCAGGTGGGTCACTCCCTCACCCACTTCCTCCACATAGCCCGCCCCTTCATGCCCCAGCACGATGGGAAAGCTCATGCCCATGCCGTTCATTTTCTTCACATGCAGGTCGGTGTGGCAGACACCGCTGGCGGCCAGTTTGACCAGCACTTCCCCCGGCCCCGGCGGATCGATGGTAATCTCTTCGATAGCAACCGGCTCCCCCGGCTCGTTGAGAACAGCGGCACGACCAGTGCGCTCCATAGCAGCCTCCTCACAATCGGTAGCGTTTGTTGAAATTGAATTTCAATTAGCCCGGCTGCATCGATATTCCTCCTTACAATCGCTCCAGACGCTATAATGTAGCTGTGGAGTCTGCCGAATCCCCCCCGACAAGGGACATAACACAAAAAACGCGCCAGAGGGATGCTCTGGCGCGTTCAAGGGATCGGACAGACCGGCTTGGGGGGAAGGGAGAATCGCGAGGGCAGCGACCGGCTCTCCCACGCGGTCCCCCGCGCAGTACCCCC
>JADLDR010000106.1 GCA_020846535.1 Armatimonadota bacterium
GGGAGGACATCCGGTTTCTGACCAACCGGCACATCATCATCCGGGACATCGACGGCAACCGCTTCGAGATCAAAGACCTCTCCGCCCTGGACGCCGAAAGCCAGGGCAAGGCGGAATTGTACTTGTAGGGGCGCGATTCATCGCGCCCTGCTACGACAAATCATAACGGCCATGTCAAAGCCGCCGTTCCAAGCGTTCGGAACGGCGGCTTTATTGTTTGCGGCTATGGGCGGGTGCGCTGGCCCGGATTATCCCGGCTTGTGCAGGATCAGGGTATCGAACAGCCGCCCCTCCTCATCGATGGCGTTCAGTTCCAGGCGCGGCCCGGCGATAGCGACCTGGACGAAATGCGGCACGGCCAGGGCCTGCGCGGTATGCCAGGCCCGCCTGGGATGAAACCACTCCGGGCAGGCCCCGGCCCCGCCTGCCACCACATAGATAATCCCTTTTTGCCCGTCCAGCCTTCCCGCACGGATCGGATGGCTCCGCTCGTAGACAATCGTATGGGAGTTGAATACCAGATCGGCCCCGCCCTCCTCCAGCACAGGGCAGAGGCCGCGCATGGCTTCCACCTCGTAATCCCCGGACACATAGGGCGGGTAGTGGAAAAAGACAATTTTCCAGACGGCCCGGGATGCCCGGAGGTCTTCCTTCAGGAACTCGTACTGGGCCGCCCCGGGCGCGCACCCGTCAGCCGCACCCGTCGGAACCGGATTCCCGTCGCGATAGGAGAGTCCCCGGGTGCTGTCCAGGCCGGTGAAATGGGCGTTGCCGTAATCGAAGGAGTAGCAATACTGAGGGGCGGGCGATGCGGTGAAGCGGTAGAGCCAGGACGCGTCTTCTTCATGGTTGCCCGGACACAGATAAAAGGGTGTATGGGCGAAAAGCTCCCGGCCCGGGGCAAAGAGGAAGCGATCCCAGTCCTCATAATCGTTGCCCCGGCGGACCGCATCGCCGACCAGCAGGAGGAATTCCGGGCGGTAGCGGGCGATCCGGGCAAAGAGCCGCCGGTCGATGCCCTCGTCGCCGTAGCCCCCGGTCTCGCTGGTGACGGCAAAGGCAAAGGGCGTCTCATAAGCCACGGCGGTCTTCAAAGGAAACAGGCCGCTGGCCGCCTCCTCCGATCCGGCAGAGGATCGCGCCCGGTAGTGATAGGAAGTGTCCGGGGAAAGGCCCGTCAGAATAACTTTATGGATGAGGCCGGGCCGGTCGGCGGTCACTCGCCTTTCGGTCTCTTCCAGCGTCCTGGCCCGCCCGTTCAGGCCGCTGTGTACCGGCTGGGTATCCCATACGGATACTTCCGCAGCCGCCTCCACGGACGTTTCCCACATCACGGTCACCGAATCCAGAGTCGGCCATTGCAGGTATGGGCCTTTCACAATGGACAGCATGAGGGTCTCCTTTTTCTTCTGAATGTGCGCTCCTCGCAGATTGCATCGACGACGGCTTTTTCTTCATAGCCAAAACTCACGTCCTCATCTTGACAAAAAGGGCGGCATCGGTTACAATGGCAACCGGGCCAGGGATCGGCCCGATTGACTCTCATCACGCCGAAGGAGGCTGTGACAGCCGTGAAACGCCGCCAATTTTTGAAAGAAGCCGCCGCCGTCCCCGTCCTGCTCCTGGAAGCAGGAGGGGCCGGAGCCGTCCCGTCCGGGCGGGCCGCCGCTCCCCGCACCCGCCCGGAATCGCGAGAAGCCAAAGAGCCGCTCCTGCGCTTTCTCCACCTGACCGATACGCACGTCCATGCAGGCCCTTCCGATCCAAAGGTGCAATACCCCCTGGCGAACGAGAAGATGTCCTGGATCGTCGATGCGGCCAACCGGGGCAACCCCTTGCCCTCCCCCGACTTTGTTCTCCACAGCGGGGATATGATCAACGGCGAGCCGCAAAGCAAAGGGCCGGGTGTACTCGCCCCTGATTTCAAACGGCTCAAGGAATTGATCGCCCCGCTCCGCTGCCCCTTTTACCCCTGTGTGGGCAATCACGAAACCCAGCAGCAGGAGGGCAACCCGGCCTACGAAGGCCCGTACCGGGAGGCGTTCGGGGCCGACCGGGTGCATTATACCTTTCGCCACAGCGGCCTCCGGTTTGTGGTTTTCAACAACAGCGGCGCTCCCGTTGCCAACGCCGAGGCAGGGAAGGAACGGAACCGGTGGCTTCGCGAGACGCTGGACGCCTGGCCGGACGATCCCAAGATCCTCTGCTGCCATATCCCCCTTGTGCCGCTCAGGGATGCGCTCGTCCTCCGGGAAAGCTTCGGCTTCGCCAGCGAAACGGCCCATGACGAAGAACTGCTCTCCATCGTCGAAGGCCATGCCGGCACCGTGATCGCCGTCCTCTCAGGCCATCTGCACCTGACAGGCATGATCCGGCAGAAGGGCATCTATCATATCGTTCCTTCCGGCCCCACCGGCTTCCCCTGCGATTATGGCTACCATTACACCGTATTCCCGGATCGCATCCAGGCGCAGGTGGGAACCCTCTCCAAAGATCTGACCCGCACGGACGGGGGCAATATCCACGGCAGGCCCCGCCATCCGAAGGACTTCACGGACAGCCACCATGCCACCGCCCGCCTCTACCAGTCCGGACGGCGGGACGAGCGCGCCTTCACGATCCCTCTGGCTGACAAGAAGCGGTTAGGGGTCGGCTGAAACCGCCGATGGGGCGAGCATGCCCCTCAAAAGAACTCACAATCTAATCTCTTCCCCTTCAATACGGGTTGGACGGGGCCATTTCCCACGCTGTCCCCCGGCGGAGGCGGGCGGAGCCTCCCGCGGCGATGAGTTCGAGACCGAGACTGTCGGCCCGGCCCGGGAAGACGCGGCGGCAGATCGCCTGCCGGTCGTTGGCATAGATTTCCACCACAGAGCGGTCCACGAAGACCCGCAGGCGCAGTGTCTCGCGAGGGCGCAGTTTCAGCGGGGCGCGTTCCACCACCTGCCGTCCCGCTACACCGCTCCGGGTCGAATCGAAGACCAGTTCGCCTGCTATTGTATCGTAATAGAGGCGCGTCTCTTCGCTGCGGTCGGGCGCAACCCTCACGTTTACCCCGATGCTCCGGGCGCTGCCAGGGGCCATCTCCAGTGAAATCTCGCAGGCGTCCCCGGGCACGCCGTAGACCGCCTGGGGCTTGCCGTCCTCCAAAACGCCCGCCGGCAGACTGACCGGCCTCCCGCGCAGGCTTTCCAGTTCCGGCACGGGGCGCATCCGGAGCGTGCCGCCCTCGCCCACCCACAGCGTGCGCGGCAGTCCGTAGACGCCCGACCAGCCCCGGGCCTTGCCGCCGCCGGGGTTGTCGGTCAGCCAGGCCCACATGATCTGGCGGCCCCGGCCATCCACCAGGGCTTCCGGGGCGAAGTAGGTGTTGTCCACCCAGGACATCCGCCCGTGGCTCTCGGGCAGGAAGCGGTCGTCCCGGTAGTCGCCGACATAGTACTGGCATCCCATATTGTGGCTGATGAAGAGGAGAAGGTGCTTCCCGCCGGGCGGCCCGCCGTCCGGTCGGGAGGGGAGAGGCAGGAAGCTGGGGCACATATTGTCCTCGCTCCGGTCGGTCCACTCCGGCCTGCGCTCATAGAAAACGTGGCGGTATCGCCAGGTCTTCAGGTCGGGAGACTCGAACAGATAGAGCCGGTCGCCCTGCTCGGAAATCGGCGCATCGGGGGCGCGTCCGATCTTGTTGAGTACCAGTAGGTTGCCGGTCAGCACGAAGTATCGCCCGTCCTTTTTCCAGATATTCGACGGGTCTGCGGACCCCAGAAGCTTCGGCTGGCCCTGCTCGTCCCTGATCTCCGTGATCCCGAACTCGGTGGACCGGATGGCCGGGTTCGTCGGAGACTTCTTCCAGTGGTCGAAGGACGGCCCCGGGCTGGAAGCGATCCCGATGCCTTTGCCGCCCCACAGCATCCAGTAGGTCAGATAGGCCGTGCCGTCCTCGTCTGCGAATCCTCCCCCGCTGAAGCAGCCCTCGTCCCCATCGCCCGGCCCGATGCTGTCCGGATGGTGACGCCAGTGTACCAGATCGGCGCTGGAGATATGGCCCCAGCAGAAGCCCGATCCGCTCCGGTTGTAGAGATACATCAGATGGTAGCGGCCCTCATGATAGAAGGCCCCGTTCGGGTCGCCGGGCTCGCCGATATCCTCGGGCACGCAGAAGTGGTATCGGGGCCGCCAGGGATCGGCTAGGAGCTGCTCGCGCAGAAAGCGCGTGTTTCGCACCACAGATTCGAGAACCGTACCGGCCTGGCTCCAGGAAGGAATCGCTATCGATCCCGCTTCTCCACTTCCGGCAGACGCGATGACCGTGCCCCCCTGGCCGGGCAGCGCCAGGCAGCCGTCCTGCAATCTCAGCCCGCCGATAAGCCTGATTTCGGTGAATCGGCCTGTCTTTTCCCGAAGCCCTTCGTCGGCGAAAGACCACCAGGCCCAGGGCGCGAGGCCGCTCCCGGATACGCCGGGGCGCAGGGCGCTGAGGGTGGCTGCGTCGAGCGCCCGGTCGTAGATGCGGGCATCCCGGATGCGTCCTTGAAAGGAACGGGCCGGGTCGCCCGCGTCCAGATGCCGTCGCCCCATCACCACGGTGGCCGCCAGGCCTATGGAGAGCGGGGCTTCGGCCATCATGTAGCCTGCAATTTTCTGGCCGTTGCGGAAGAGGGACACTTCCCGATCCCGGTAGACCAGGGCGATCTGCACAAATTCGTCCGGGGAAGCGGTCTCCTGCGGCCATTCGTCCTGGCTTTTCTGCGTCCGCCGCCAGCCATCGCTGCCGGGCATCCACCGGCGGGGCGCAAGCTCCCCGAAAACGATCCCATCGAAGTGGCTCTGCCCATCCTCGATGGTGAGGGCGCTTCCTCCCTGCTGGTCGAGATCCGCCACGGCGGCCCAGACCACCAGCGTTTTATCGACAAGAGGCTTCTCATCGCTCCCGGCATCTGCGGCCCCGGCCCTGCACGCGCACATCAGCAGCAGCGCCAGCGCGGCGGCTGCAACCAGGAGCGGCCCGGCATTCGGGCCGAGGGTCAGTATTTCCTTCATATGAAGCCTCCTTCCGCTGAAGGCCAGCGAGCCGCCAGCCTGCCGATTCAGGGGGGGCTGTCGGTTCACCTCTGACGCTTACTTCGAGAGAACGGAAAAGATTCCCCCTGGTCGGCTTTGGGAAAGGTTCGCCGCAAAAGCAGGAATTTTGATAGACGAACGCCAAAGCAATATCTCTTATTGCAGCAACTTGATTCACAGGAGGAATCCCATGCAGGATAACGATTGGTCCCGCGTTATTGAGGGCGAGCGTTCGATCAAGATCGAGACCGACCGGCTGGAAGCAGTCATTCCCAAGAAAGACCCCGAACGGTGGATGACCGGCATCTCAAAGGGATCTTTTCTCGATAAAGCTACCGGCTTTCGAGAGGCCGGCGACGGCCTGATGGTCATCGACTGGCTGATGGAGCCGGGCAGCGACGAGGGTTATGAAGATGAGGTGATCGCCCCGGACGGGCACGGCGTGGGGCGCTATACGTGGTATGAGAACGAGAGCGACCCGGAGATAAGGGAATACGCGCTCATGTGCCACGGCAGCAGCCACCGGAAGCGGATGATCGAAGGCCCGCAGCTCTGCCACCGCATGAAGCCCGTGCAGCCGGAGGTGCTGCGCGGCCCCGACTTCATCGCGGTTACAACCACCTATCGCTACGAATACGCCGCCCCAGGGCGCAACGGCGGGTCGCGCTGGACGCAGCGGATCGTCTTCCCGAAAGGGGAGCGGTTCTTCGTGCTGATGGACCGGATTGAGAGCGTCAATAATTCCGAGGAGATGTTTCTCCGCAACGACACGCCGGGCTGCGTCCGCCACGTCCTGGGAGACACCTTCAGCGAAATCTACCTGAGCTATCTGGACGGCCCTGATGGGATGCTCATTCCTTCCAGCGAGTTCTTCACCCCTTTTCCCCCGGATGAAAAATACGGCTACCGCCGCGACTCGAACCCCCTGCCCGAATATTTCTTCCGCGGCTACCACCTGCGGGACCCGGAGACCGGGCAGGGCGGCCCCTGGCTGGCCGGCCTGACGCTGGAACCCTCTGTGGTCTACGAAGCCTGGTGCAGCCAGCGGCCCGGAGATATCATTGTCCTGATCGAGGAAGTCCACGGCAGGCCGGTCAAGGCAGGGGAGACCTTCAGCGCGGCCCACATCGTAGGCTATTTCGACACCATCGAGGCCATGCGGGAGGTATACGACCGCTACAGGGGCAGCACGATACTCGAAGCCGATGCGTCGGGCTGGCGGTTGAGAGCGCCTTGACCAGAAGCCGATAGGCGCGATCATCGCGGCCCTGCATCGGATGTGTTTCTCAAATCGAACAGGCTGTATAAGGATTTCAGAGGAGGTGGCGCAGATGCGTAAGGGAATCTGTCTTATAGCGGTGGCGGCGGCGCTTCTGGGGTTGGTCGGCAGCAGGCTTCTGTCCGCGGTCGAGCCCGAAGGGCCTCCCAGGATTCTGGATGACGGGTTTGCCGCCTACAAGGCCGGTGGTTCTCACGAGGCTATCCGGGTCTGGGTCAAGGGCGGAATCCTTGAAGACCAGCCGGAGCAACTGGAAAACCTTGAGAAGGGCTTGCAAAGCCTCGAAAAAGTATCCGGAGCATATCTGACCTATCATGTGGCGCAGGTCCACCTACTCGCACCTACTGCCCACATAGTCTATGTGGTGGCCGATCATGCCAAAGGTCCTGTGTTCTGCAAATTTCTGCTCTACCGGAGGCCGGAAGGATGGAGCGTGGTGCAATGCGCGTTCAACACCGGCCCCGAGCAGATTCTGCCCTCCGGGCTGCAACACCATTAACAGAAACCGGCCCGGGCAGGGCGCACAGCGTCAAGCCTGAATTCCTCTCTGGGCCGGAGCGCCCTTCCCGGCGGCTTCGTAACCTATCGGCCCCTCGTCGCCCCGGGAGGAGAGCGGGCGGCTCTCCCCAAAATCAGGGAGTGCGATGCTCTGTCAGGCATCGACAGATGGAGAAGGCACGGAAATGCCCGTACCCTGGGAGGTTTTGGTGGCGGCGGCGGGCCTGCTGGCGACCGCGCCGACTGGAGGAATGCAACCCGCATCATCGGAACTCTTGCGCTCTCACGAGTGAACCCTGGCGCGGTTCGGCGCACCGCGCAGCGGGCGTGCCGCCGATCCCCCTTTCTCGTTCATCATAGGCGGCCAGCCGTCCTCGGATTTTTTTCAAAGGATGCCAGGTGATGCGGCGCAGCCGGAAGCTGGCCCGCAGGCGAGCCGGGCTGACCGCAACCTGCAGCGACCCGAAGACAGGCCTTTCGGTCGCCTGCGGGCCGATACCGCGACTTCCCCACGGTGGAGTGGACGCTCTATTTCAAGAACAGCGGCACAGGCGATACACCGGTCATCGAGGACATCCGCCCGATGGACTTCAGCCTGCGCCGCGTCGCAGCCGGAGAATTTCGTCTGCACTGGAATACGGCGGACAACTGCTCCCCGGACAGCTATCAGCCTCATGAGGATGTGATGGGGCCGGGCGCGGAATTCCAGTCGGCCTCCGCCGATGGGAGGCCGACCACCGGGAGGTATCCCTGATGGAATGTATATCTCGACGGCGGAGGCTGCATTGCGGTAATCGGATGGCCGGGCCAGTGGTCGGCCCGCTTTCGGAGGGATTCAGGCAGCGCCCTGCGCCTGATGGCAGGCCAGGAATTAACGCGATTCCGGCTTCGCCCGGGAGAGGAGGTAAGGGCTCCCCTGGCGCTGGTCCAGTTCTGCGATGGCGACTGGGTGCGAGGGCAGAACCTCTGGCGGCGGTGGATGGTCGCGCACAACATCCCGCGCCCCAACGGGAATCTTGTGCCCGCTTGCTACGCAGGGTGCTTTGCCAATCTCCAGCCCGTGTCCGAAGAAGAGATCGGTTCCATCGAAGGGTTCGCGCGCGAAGGGATCGGACTCGACTGCTGGATCCTGGACGCAGGCTGGTATAAGGACAGAGGCTCCTGGATTTATACCGGCATGTGGGAAGTCGACAGGTCGCGCTTTCCGAAAGGGGTGTGCGAAGTGTCCGACCGGGCGCGCACCCGCGGCTTCGAAGGGGCCGCCACCCAGCAATGTCAGACCTACGGGCTTTCGTTCTGGGTGCCCTACTACGGATCGGGCACCGGCATGACGGACGAATACATGTTCCGGATCTGCATTTTTTCGGCATCGAGGGCCGGGGGAGACGCCCGCAGGCGAGACCTGGATTATCCCTTATTGAAACGGAGGGTGGGCGAGTTCCGCAAGGCGCAGCCCTATCTGCTGGGCGACTACTATCCCCTGACCCCGTACAGCCTGGAGAAAAACGTATGGATCGGCTGGCAGTTCGACTCTCCCGAAAAAGGCGGCGGCTTTGTCCAGGCGTTCCGAAGGGAGGAGGCTTCGCAGGAAAGTCTGGCTGTAAACCTGCGGGGTCTCGATCCCGCAGCGGACTATGCGGTGGGAAACCTGGATACAGGGCGCTCCGAAAGGCTGACCGGGCAGGATCTGATGCTGAAGGGCCTGACCGTAACCCTGCCACGCAAGCCCGCGGCGGCGCTATATGTATATCGCCGAGTCCGCTGAAAAGATAGGAAGACCGCCCGGTGCGATAGCGGGCAAATCGAAATGGGACTGAAGGAACTAACCGGGGAAGAGGCGAACTGAAGAAATCGGTTCGATGCACGGGATCAAGGGGCGTTCGTCCACAGACCGAGGTGGGCAGTCCCACCTCGGCCCGCGTGGAAAGTCCTATTTCGTTCGCTAAATCCATCCAAAGGAGTATGCATTATGGGCTATCTCATTGCTGAAGAGAAAGAATCGAGGCTCGCACGGGTCCGGGAGATCATGGATGCGGGCGGGCTGGATATCGTCCTGGTCTACTACGATGAGTTCAACATCGGGAACGGCTGGTACCTGACGGGATGGTGTCCCCAGTTCGAAAGCGGGGCCGTGCTGGTGCCGAAAAAAGGGGGGCCGATGCTGCTGGGAGGGCCGGAGAGCGAGCCGTTCGCCCGGCTGGACAGCGCGATCACCGAGACGAGGAATTTCCCTGTCTTCATGGTGCCGGGAGAGGAATATCCGAATGCGAAGATCATCGACTTCCCGGCCCTTTTTGCGGAACTCAACGCCACGCTGAGCAAGGTGAAGCGGGTAGGACTGGTGGGTGCGGGCCGGATGCCTGCGGACGGCTACCGCCAGATCGTCGAGGGGTTCAAGGGCGTCGAACTGGCGGATATCACCGAGCATTATGTCAGACTGAGATATTATAAATCCGAATGGGAGATCCGGCAGATCCGAGAGGCGTTCAAGCTGGCGGATCTCTGCTATGACGCCATGAAGGCCGTGGTCGCTCCGGGGATTTCCGAGATCGAGGTGGCGGCTGCCGGGGAGTATGCGGCCCGCAGCCGGGGGGCCAGCGGCTTCGGGTTCAGCGCCATCGTCGGGTCGGGATCGCGCTCCAATGCGGTCGTGCCGACCGCCAGCGCCAAGAAATTGGAGGCAGGGGAACTCGCCATGATCGGCATCGCCCCCAAGATCCGGGGATACGCCGGCGTGGTGGGAGACGTGCTGCCGGTTTCCGGAGAATATGCGGACAGGCAGAAGGTAGCGATTCGGCATCTCAAGGAGATCTTCCGCATCACCCGGGAGCAGATCGTGGCAGGTAAAACCGGCAGGGAGATCGACGCCCCGGGCAGAGCCTACTGCGAAAAGCACGGCCTTACCCGCTATCTCGTCTGCCCCTTCGCCCATACCATCGGGCTGCACGAGGCGGAGGAGCCGTTCTTCGGCCCCAACAGCGACGACGTTCTGAAGCCCGGCATGGCCGTCTGCATCGATGTGAGCTTCTTCGGCCATCCCGAATTCAACGGAACCCGCATCGAAACCGGCTACGAGATCACCGAGAGCGGGACGGTGCCTTTCAGCCCGAAGATGGATCGGCACTTTTCCTGACATGCGGACGGCCACAGGGACTCAGGGCTTTCCGGAAGAGGAGCAGCCGCATATGGCTCAACAGAGATTCCCGAGGAGAGCGATACACCTCGATTTTCATACCATGCCGGGGGTTTACGATGTCGGCAGGGATTTTGACGGGGAGGCGTTCGCCCGGACGCTGGAGGAGGCCGGGGTCGATTATATCACGGTTTTCGCCCGGTGCAACCTGGGATTTGCCTATTATCCGACCGACGTGGGGACGGCGCATCCCGGGCTGAAGACCGATCTTCTGGGCGGGATGGTCGAAGCCTGCCACCGGCGCGACATCCGGGTGGCGGCCTATATCAATGCGGGGATCGATCACGAACACGCGCTGAGACACCGGGAGTGGTGCAAGGTCAACAGTCAGGGGCAAGTCTACCGGTATCACCAGATGGGGCATTTCTTCAGGAATATGTGCCTGAACACCGGCTACGGCGGTCACCTGCTGGCGATGGTGGATGAAGTCCTGGAGAGATATCTCATAGACGGCCTTTTCCTGGACTGCTTCGACCAATCGGCCTGCTACGGCGCGGAATGCCTGGACGGCATGAAGGCTTCCGGGATGGATCCCTTCGATGACAGACAGGCCGAAGCGTACGCCCATAACGTGATCGACGGCTTCCTGGAGACGGTCAGAAAGCGGGTCGAAGGGTCGGGGCGGGATATGTATCTTTATTTCAACGGCATCTCGTACCGGAAGCAGCCGACCCACATCGAAATGGAGATCCTGCCCACCGGCGGGTGGGGCTACGATTACCTGCCTTCCGCCATCCGCTACAGCCGCACCCTGGGGAGGCCTTATTTCACGATGACCGGGCGGTTCCACGGAAGCTGGGGCGATTTCGGCGGCATCCGGACCGAGCATTCCCTGCTGTTCGACTGCTACAACTCCATCGCCAACGGGGGAACCTGCTCCGTGGGCGATCACATGCACCCCAGGGGCAGGCTCGATCCGGAGGTCTACCGCCTCATCGGAAGGGTCTACGCCAAAACCGGAGAGCTGGATCCCTGGGCCGATGGCGCGGTCGCTTCAGCCGATATCCTGGTCATCGATCCGTATCTCGCTCGCTTCCCGGAGGCCCATTTCGAGACGGCGGAGCCGACGCTGCGCTCCGGCGTCCGGGGAGCGGCAAGGATGCTCTCCGAACTGAAATACCAGTTCGATATCAGCGACGGCGGGATGGATTTTGCCGGCTACAAGGTGATCGTGCTGCCGGACGATATAGCGGTTTCCGGGGCATTGAAAGAATCGCTGGAGCGGCATCTTGCGAACGGCGGCTCGATCATCAGCTCCGCTTATGCGGGGCTGACCCCGGAGAAAACCGGGTTCGCCCTGGAGGAGTACCGGCTCCGCTATGAAGGCCCCGAACCGTTCAACCGTTCGTTCTTCGAGGCGGCCCCGCCGGTCAGCCGCGACCTGCCGCAGATGCTGACCGCCATCTATAACCCGGGAATCGCGATGTCGGCGGAGGAAGGGGCCGAGGCGCTGGCCCGGCTTTATCAGCCCTATTTCAATCTTCAGGAATGGGATTGGTACCACGAGAACCTCTACATCCCGCCGGAGGCGGATTCCGGTCGGCCCGCCCTGGCGCGGTGCGGCCCCATCTTCCATTTCAGCTTCCCCGTCTTCGGCAGTTATTTCGAGAATGCGTTGGTGGCCTACAAGACCCTGGTTCGAAACTGCCTGGAGGCGGCCCTGCCCGACCCTCTGGTAAGGGCGAGCGGCCTTCCCTCCTTCGGTCAGGCCACCGTAACGCGCCAGGGCAGCCGCCGGATGGTTCACCTGCTGGCCTATGTGCCCGAACAGCGAGGCGGCGTGGCGATGATCGAGGAGCCGATCCTCGCCCGCCATGTCGAGGTGAGATTGAGAACCGACGGGGCGGGCATCCGGGAGGTCTACCTGGCCCCGTCGCGCGTGCATCTCGATTTCGAGGAAAGCGGCGGGTATGTCCGGGTGGCCGTTCCCGAAGTCTGCGGCTATCAACTGGTGGTGTTCGAGACCGAACGATAAAGGAGGGACAGCGCGATGCAGCCGAAGATTATCTTCGGATTCGATATGGAGACCGATATCGGGAGCTGGACTCCCTTTTACGAGGGGCTGGCGCACGGCACGCCCCGCCTGCTGGAAGTGCTGGCAAGCCAGGATGTCAGGGCGACCTTTCTCTTCACCGGGGACGCCGCCCGGACGCAACCCGAAATCGTCAAAATGGCGGACAGCGCCGGGCATGAGGTGGGCTGCCACTCCCTCTACCATGAAACGATGGGCGATGAGCTTTTCCCCATCCCCGGCGTCAAGCCGCTTCTGCCCGAAGAGTGTTACCGACGGCTGGAAATCGCCACTCAGATCGTCGAGGATATCCTGGGGGCGAAGGTCACATCCTTCCGGGCACCCAGGCTGTGGGGCAGCACGGCCATGGTGAACGCTCTGGAAGATCTGCATTACGCCGCCGACCTCTCCTATCCGATGTATTATTACCGGGACCGGCTGGCTCCCTACCACCCCAGCCGGACGGACTGGACGGCGGAAGGGGACATGCGGATATTGGAGTTCCCCAATTTCGCGGATATGACCCTCGAAAGCCAGGACCCCTACGGGCGTGACCGGGACCAGTGGCCGCTCTTCCGCACCGAAGGAGCGGAGGCCCTGATGGGCCATATCGATAAGATGCTGGGTTTCTACGAGCGGAAAGGGCTGCCCGCGGTCTTTTGTTTCTACATGCATCCCTGGGAGTTCCACGAGATGCCCCAGGGCGTCATCCGCTACGGCGAGGGAGCCGTCGTGCCCGATCCCTTCATCGTCAAAAACTGCGGCGGGGTGGCCCTGAAGGAACTGGACCGCCTCATCTCCCTGCTCAAAGAGCGCGGGGCCGAGTTTTCGACTGCCAGGGATCTGGCGCGGCAATACCAGGCGTAATATCAAAACAGGAGGCAACGACAGTGGTAAAAGGCATACCGTTGGAGGAGTTCCGGCAGAGGCACGCCCGCGCCCGACAGATGGTGCAGGAGAGAGGTCTGGACGCCATGCTAGTACACAGCAATGAGGCGGATTTCGCCAATGTGCGCTATCTCTCCGATTACTGGCCGATCTTCGAGAGCGCCGGGGTTTTCGTCCCGGCGGAAGGCGACCCCATCCTACTGATCGGCCCGGAGAGCGAGACCTTCGCCCGGGACCACAGCGTCATCCCCGATATCCGGAAAATCCTCTACTACCGGGAGGCCGCCGAACCCGATTACCCGGATGTCGAGGTGGACAGCTTCGGAGCCATCTTCGCGGCTGCCAACGGCGGGCGCGGGGTCAAGAAGCTGGGGATTGGGGGCACGACGGCCATGCCCGTCTCGGTCTACGAGGCCGTGCGGGCCGCGCTGCCGGGCGCGGAGATCGTCAAAGCCGATGACGTGATGTACGAGATGCGGATGATCAAAAGCGCCAACGAGATCGCTATGCTCCAGGAAGGGTTCCGCATCAGCGAGCTGGCCCTGGAGGAAGTCCTGAAGCGCATCCAGCCGGGCATGACCGAGCTTCAGGCCGTCGGCATCGCTCAGGAGGCGATGTACCGATTCGGCGCGGAAAGCGAAGCCCATCCTCCCTACGTCCTGTCCGGGATCAATAGCTCCCACGCCATCGGTCGCCCGAAGCACAAGGTTCTGGAGAAAGGGGATCTGGTGCAGTTGGATATCGGGGCACGGGTGGCGGGCTACTCGCCCAGCGTGGGAATCCCCATCTGCCTGGGCAAAATGGATGCCAAGATGCGCGATCTGGCCTCCTTCGGGCTGGAAGCCAATGCCAAAACGATGGAATGGATGAAGGCCGGGGTTCCCGCAGGCGAGGTGGCCGTCAAATTCTTCGAGTACGTCAAAAACCGGGGCTACGGCCAGTACCTTCTCTACGGCCCCTGCCACGGCCTGGGGATGATCGAGGTGGAGCGCCCCTGGATGGAAACGACCTCGGAATATCTCCTCGCCGAAAATATGACCTTCCAGGTCGATACCTTCCTCTACCGCCCCGAATACGGCCTCCGCTGCGAAACCGGCGTCCGCGTCACCCGGGACGGCGTGGAGACCTTCTCGAACAGGTTCCTGAAGGTTATCGAGATCGCGTAGGGGTGGGTTAGCTCTCTCCCATAGCTATCGAGATGAGATCTCCTGTCCCGCAGGGGTGGGATTCGGGACTCTGATAGACCGTTACCTAACCCCCCGGCCCCCTTCCCGAAACGGGCAGGGGGAGGAGATGGGGGGGGCAAGTACCGCACCCTCTCTCCCCCTCTCCCCGGAGGCGCTCCGGCGCATCCCCTGGGTTTCGGGGCGAGGGGTTAGGGGAGAGAGGTAACCCCCCCCGAA
>JADLDR010000107.1 GCA_020846535.1 Armatimonadota bacterium
GGACGGCTACAGAACTGCACGTTTCCTCCAACCGGCTGCTTAGGAGAGGGGGAACCGGCCTTCCCTACCCGCTTCCGTCGCCAGGCTCCCTCCCTCTGTGCCCAGGAGAAGGAGGGCCGGGGTGGGTGAGGTGCTTTCCCACCGACTTTGACACAGCCCCGGCGTTCCTGATGGCATTGACTTCGCGGGACGGGGAATGTATAATGAGGTGGAGCCGTGGTGCCGAAGGTGGGACTCGAACCCACATGAGGTCGCCCTCAACGGTTTTTGAGACCGCCGCGTCTGCCATTCCGCCACTTCGGCATGGACGCATCGATTATAAACGAAACGATTCCATTTGTCAAGGAGCCTCCATGCCGCAGCCCAAGCTTGTCGTGATCGATGGGTACAGCCTTCTCTTCCGGGCCTTTTACGCCATGCCCGGCCTGTCGCTGGCGACCGGGGAGCCGACCGGGGCCATCTACGGATTCGTGATCATGCTCCTGAAACTTCTGGAGGAGCAGAAACCCGACGCCTTCGTGGTGGCCTTCGACGCTCCGGCGAAAAGCTTCCGACACGAGGAGTTCGAGTTCTACAAGGCGCACCGCCCTCAGACCCCCGATGCCCTTCTCGCCCAGATCGGCCCGGTCAAGGAGATCGTCTCAGCCTTCCATATCCCCATTCTGGAGGTCCCGGGCGTGGAAGCCGACGATGTGGCGGGCACGGTGGCGAAGCGAGGGGCCGAGGAAGGCTATGAAGTGATCCTTGTCACAGGGGATATGGATTTCATGCAGCTCGTCTCCGACGCCGACCGCATTCGGGTCATGATGAACCGGAAGGGGATGGCCGATACGGTTCTCTATGACGAGGCGGCGGTGATGGAACGCTACGGCCTGGAGCCATCCCAGGTGGCGGACTACAAGGCCCTTCGGGGAGACCCTTCGGACAATATCCCCGGCCTGCCCGGCATTGGGGAAAAGACCGCCGCCCGGCTCCTCCAGCAGTTCGGTACCCTCGAAAACCTGCTGGAGCGCATCGGGGAGGTCAAAGAAGCGAAAGTGAGGAAAATCCTGGAGGAAGGGGCCGAACAGGTGATGCGGTACAAGGCCCTCACCCGGATCATCACCGATGTCGGCATCGAGTCCGGCCTGGAGGACTGGAAGCTCGCCCCGCCCGACGCCGACCGGCTGGCCGCCCTCTTCGAGCGGTGGCGCTTCCGGTCGCTGCTGGGCCGCATCCCTTCCGAAAAGCCGGTGGCCGTCCCCTCCCGTTCAACGGTGGAGGCCGAAGCCGCTGCGGTCGCCTCCCGCGAGGAGTGGGAGCGCGTTTCGAGGCGGCTGAGGGAATCGGGTCGGGCCGCCCTGCGGGTGGCTCTTTATAACGGAACGCTCGGGATCGCGCTGGCCCTCGCACCCGGGGAGGTTTACTGGCTCGCCGCAGGCCATCGGGAGGAGCCTGCCGCCGGGCAGCTTTCCCTCCTTTCGGACGGGGATTCGTTCGCCCTGGACCCCGGAGACCTGAAGGCCGCGCTCGAAGATCCTTCCCTCGCCAAATCCGTCCACGACGCCAAGGAGGAATGGCACAAGCTGGCCGCCTTCGGGATCGACCTGAAAGGGGTAGCCTTCGATGCCATGCTGGCCGATTACCTCCTGAATCCCACCCGCTCCCAGCACCCTCTGAACACCATCGCGGAGGAATATCTTCATGCGGAGGTGGCGGCGGACCCCTTCACCGAGGGGCCGCCCGTGAAGAAGGCCGCCTCCGAAGCCTCCGCCCTCGCCGCCCTGACCGCCCCCATGTCCGACCGGTTGCGGCAGGAGGAGATGCTGGCGCTGCTGGAGGAGGTGGAAATGCCCCTCTGGCCCATCCTGGCCGAGATGGAGGCCGAGGGCGTCCGGGTGGATGCGGGCTGGCTCGAAAATCTCTCCAAAGAGCTTCAGGTCAAGATCGATCAAGTGCAGGGCATCGTCTACGATCTCGCCGGGGAGGAGTTCAATATCAGCTCCCCCAAGCAGCTTCAAACGATTCTTTTCGAGAAATTGAAGCTCCCCTCCGGCAAAAAGACCAAGACCGGCTACTCCACCGACGCCCAGCTCCTGGAATCGCTCTCCTTCTCCTACGAGATCGCGGCCCGCATCCTGGAGTTCCGGGAGCTGGTGAAGCTCAAATCTACCTACACGGACGCCCTGCCGCGCCTGGTCAGCCCGAAGACCGGCAGGCTCCATACCCATCTGAACCAGGCCGTGACCGCCACCGGCAGGCTCTCCTCCAGCGAGCCGAACCTGCAAAATATCCCCATCCGCACCGCCATAGGCCGCGAGATCCGCAAAGCCTTCATCGCCCGGCCCGGCTGCCGCCTCCTCTCTGCCGACTACTCGCAAATAGACCTGCGGGTACTCGCCCATATCTCCGGGGACGACGCCCTGAGGGAAGCCTTCCGGACCGACCAGGACATTCATGCCTTCACCGCCCGGGGCATTTTCCACGTGGAGGAGGGCGCGGTCACCCCGGAGATGCGGCGCAAGGCGAAGGCCATCAACTTCGGCATCATCTACGGGATGAGCGATTTCCGGCTCTCCAACGAGGTGAGCGTTCCCATCCAGGAGGCCAAGCAGTATATCGAGGACTACTTCAACCGCTATCCCGGAGTCCGGCGCTATATCGACACCATCATCGAGGATGCCCGGGAGAAGGGGTGCGTGCGGACTCTGACGGGCCGCAGGCGGCTTCTGCCGGAGATAAACGACCGGAACCGCAATGTCCGCCTCTTCGGGGAGCGGGTGGCGATCAATACCCCGATCCAGGGAACCGCCGCGGACATGATCAAAATCGCCATGGTGCAGCTCCGGCGCAAAATGCGCGAAGGTGGTTTCCGCTCCCCCATGCTCCTCCAGGTGCATGATGAACTGATATTCGAGGTTTGCGAGGACGAGATCGCTTCCCTTACCTCTCTCGCCAAAGAGACGATGGAAACCGCCTTCCCCCTCGATGTGCCCGTGAAGGTGGATGTCAAGCTGGGGAATAACTGGGCGGAAATGGAGAAGATCGGATAGCCCGGGCGATAGATTTCGCCTGCCTCACCCTTTGATATCGTTTCTCCAGAAATCGAGGTGGCAGTTGGGCCCGTCGGCGTTCCAGACTTTGCTGATGAGATCGAGGTCTCCGTCCCCGTCGACATCGCCTATGACGACATCGCGCCATCCCGGCCTGCCCTCCTGGATCACCACCGGCATGAAGATCGGCTTTCTCCCGCCCGTATTCACCCAGATCACGCCTCTTTCCTTCAGCCCCGGGGGCTTCATGGGGAGGAGTCCGTTCTCCATCATATAGGTGTCCGGGTCTTCCTGCCAGGCCAGCGTTTTGCCGTCATAGGGGACCAGATCGAGCTTCCTGTCCTCGTTGAGATCGGCGGCGATGGCATCGTGACCGCCCCCGTCATAGGGACGGGCTTCCCAGGGGATCCCGGGCCAGACACCCGGATTTCTTGAACCAGACGCGGCTGAAGGCGATATCCAGCCAGCCATCGTGGTCGATGTCCAAAACCGCCGCGCCCAGCGTCTCGGCCAATTGATCCGACACGCCGATGATATGCTGCGTCCAGACGTCGTTCTTCTTGCGCTCGTACCGGTAAGCGGTTTTCGTTTCGCGCCGAGAGATCGCCACTTCCGGCCTGCCGTCGCCATTGAACAGGAAACCTTATCTTGATACCTATGGGGCACGGCTAAACGATGCCCCCTAGCGATCCAGATAAGGAAAAACATCCTCCGCTCCTGGGGGAGGGGGGACCGCTCTCCCCTGGCCTGGGTGACCTCTCTCCCCTAACCCCTCTCCCCGAAACCCAAGGGATGCGCCGGAGCGCCTCCGGGGAGAGGGGGACAGAGGGTGCGGTGCTTGAGGGATAATCTCTCCCCCTGCCCGTTTCGGGAAGGGGGAGGGGGGGTTAGGTAACAGTCTATCAGAGGCCCGAACCCCGCTCCGGCGGGACAGGCACCCTTATCTGGATACCTATGGGGCACGGCTAAACGATGCCCCTACCGGTGGTCCGGCAGATGGCGTGAAGAGAAAGTTCTGATAGCGCTTTCTCCAAAACCTACTTCAGCCGTTCTTCGTGGTATCTACGGCTTTCTCCTCGGCCCCACCGTCGTGATATCGATAGGCTTGAACCCCATCTCCAGGGCGGGCGAGCCGGGGCGGAGCCGGTAGTCGTCCCGGGCCGGGTCCTGGAAAAGAGGATCGGCGATGACCGAATGGGCGTCGTAGCCGAGGGCCTGCCAGCCGGCGAAGGAATCGGCCCGGTTGACGCGCAAGGGCCTGCCTCCGGCGTGGAAATAGAGGTTGTTGTCGATAAAGACGGCTTCGGGCGTTATCGGCCCGGCGTAGATCAGGAGGGCCTCCGGCTCCTCGTAATAGACGATATTCCGGGAGATCACATTGCCGGCGCAGTTGCCTGCGAAATTGGGAAGGAACAGTTGACTGGATCGTCCGCCCCCCAGGATATTGTTTTCGATCCTGTTGTCTTTTCCGCCCTGGATCATGACGCTCCCGTTTTCGTTCCGGCAGACGATGTTGTTTTGAACCGTATACCCGCCTGCGAACGAATCCAGATAGATGCCCCAGGACAGGAAAATCGCTTTGCCGTTGTCCGAAGAATAGCCGATCACATCGCGCACCCGGTTGTTGCGGATGATGCTGCCGCTCCGGAACTCCCGGTCCTGCTGGGTTACCTCGATGCCGCCCGTGTCGTAGGTTTCGGTGTTCAGGGTGCGGAGATCGTTGAATTCGACGATATTGCGGCTGCCGGGACTCTTCAGGGTGATGCCGTAGCGGGAGATGTCATGGATCAGGTTGTGGGCGACGATGTTGCCTCCCGTCCGGCCATCCTCCATCGTGATCCCTGCGATATGCTTGTAGACCAGCCCCATGCGGCTGATATGATTGTCCGTAATCCTGTTATCGGCGGCATCGATCAGGAGAATGCCCCCTTCCGCGCCATCGGAGATGCGGCATCCGGTCACGGCGTTGCGGTCGCTTCCGGCCAGGCAGACCGCGTATTTTCCGATATGCTTGAAATTCGAATGACGGACGGCGCAGTCAGAAGCGTTTCGCATGAAGACCACCCCGTCGTTGCCCATGCCGTAGCCGACACAGCCGTCTTCCGGGGAGTAGTCGGTGTTCCGTACGATCAGGCCGGAGAGGGTGATATGATGGACAGGCTTGCCCTGCCCGGAATCGCCCAGGAATTCGAAGACGCGCCCGAGAACGGGAGCGATGACTTCGGAACGGGCTGTGAGCGGTTTCTCGGGCCACAGATAGAGGTAGCCTTCCTTTCTGTCCAGAAACCACTCGCCGGGGCTGTCCAGCTCCGCAAGCACGTTTTCCACAAAAAAGCGGTTGCCGGGCGAGAGGGCCACGGTGCATTCTTGGCCGCCCAGGGTGACTGTACGGGTGGATTCATCCACAGCGATCAGGTCGGTGATCTGTTTGTAGGCGCGGCACGCTCCCCCGGCAGGGTAGATATGCATTTCCGCGCCCGGCTGCCCGGCCCAGGACGGCTTCACGGTTCCGGGCCGGTAGAGAAACTGCGTCTTGCTGCCGCCGTCTCCCGCGATGGATATCTGCGGGCCGTTGAAGGCGGCAAAGCTTTCCGCCTGTATGACAACCAGATGCCTGCCCGGGGCGGTTCGAGGCAGGTCGGTGCCGACCGGCTTCCAGCCGGGATCGTCGGACAGGGCCAGGGCGTCGAGTTGGATCCCCCCGCCTTTCAGGTTCTGCCATTTGAGGCGGTGCGTCCCCTCCGAAAGCTCCACGGAAGCGCATTCCGACCAGCGGTAGGCACCCCACCCGCCGGTATTGGGGAGATTTTGCAGGGGAACCGGCTCTCCGCCGTCCACCGAAAGGCCCGTGCGCCCGGCCATGTCGTCCGCGCCGTAAGGCGCGTTGTCCGCGCCGTAATAGAGCCAGAGGCGATACAGTCCAGGGGAAGGGGCCGATACCTCGTATTCCATCCAGTCGCCCGGGTTGTGGATATTCCCCACCGATAGGCCGAAGGAGGGGAGGCTGCCTTCCACATAGAGGAAGCCCTTCCGGTACGGGTCGGATGGATCGATATTCGGATAGCGCGCCCGGGTCTGGCGCTTGCCGTCCGAAAAGAGCTGCCGAAAATACCATGCCCCGCTTTCCACCTCCGGCAGATAGGCGCGGACAATCTTGCCCCTGAAAGGCTTGAATCCGGTGATTTTCCTTCCTCCGCACAGCACCGGCGTCTCTCCCGGATAGGCCGTGTAGAGGACGGGGGCTGTTTTCGTCCCGGAATCCTGCGGGGTGAATGTAACGGGTCGGGACAGGAAATAAGCGCCTCCGCGGATGAAAACGGTGGCCGGGCCGAAGAGCTTCCCGGCGGCTTTGATCTCCCGGATCGCATCCCGGGCGCGGGCGATGGTGGCGAAAGGGCCGTCGGTTCCGGCCCGGTTCGGCACAGGCAGTATCCCGGGCCATCGGTCGTTCCCCCGGGGGGAGACATAGAAAACGGTCTTCTTACGCTCTCTTGCGTAAGCGGAGAGGTAAAGCATGCCGCACAGGATAACCACCAGCCCTGCCGCCAGGGCTTTGAAGGGATGCATACGGAGCCGCATGGGATGTTCCTCCTGATAGGCGTTCTGTAAACTATCGGACAGAAGCGATAATCATCTATTCCAGACGGCCTGACGGTATCCTTTCGGTAGGTGGTTTTTGCCATAGAACCGTAATTTCTATATTTATACCTATTGACAATCAGGAATAAATTTTATATAATGAAAATATATAGAGGAGATTCGGGCATGGGAAAGGTTTTGGCGGCGATGGCGGTGACCAACCGGGGGGATGTGATCCGGATGCGGGAGGGCATCATTCCGGAAGACCGGGTGCGGTCTGTCAGGCTGGAGAATGTTCTGGTCGATACAGGGGCGACTACCCTCTGCCTGCCCGGTGAGATTATCCGGCAGTTGGACCTGGAGCCTGAGAGGGAGGTGGCCGCAAGAACCGCCTCCGGGGTGATCCGAACGCGCCTTTTCCGCGATGTCGGGGTGTCCTTGATGGGCCGGGAGGATACGTTCTCCTGCGTGGAACTGCCGGAGGGCGCGGAACCTCTGATCGGGGTGATCCCTCTGGAGGCTCTGGGGATCGAGGTCGATCTTCAAAGCCAGTCGTTGCGGCCTTTGCCGATGAATTCCGGCGGGACCTATTTCACGATTCTGGGCCTCCAGTCATCAGTGCATGTCCTTCTTCCGGTAGACCAGCCCTTCGGCCACCGAAACGAGGTCGCCGGTTTCGTCCTCTACGGTGATTCGGTAGAGGCCGGTGCGCCGGGTCAGGGTTTCCTCCGAGGCGGTGGCGGTGAGGCGCGCGCCGGGGACGGTGGCTTTCATGAAGTGGATGGTCATGGAAAGGGCCAGGGCCACATTGCCGTGAGTGTTGGAAGCCAGGGCGAAGGTGGTATCGGCAAGGGTGAAGATCGCGCCTCCGTGGGTGATGTCCACCGAATTCAGATGTTTTTCCTCCACCGTCATCCGGACGCGGGCATAACCGGGCCGGGCCTCCAGGATTTCGACCCCGGTCAGCCGGGCATAGCGGTCGCGAGTCGCGATTTTCTCCTTCACTTTCTCCACGATATCCACAATGCGCCTCCTGTGCGTTCGTTCGGCGTTATAAAGGTTTGCGAATTGCGCCGTGCCTTCCTCCTTCCGGAAAATCCGGCGTAACTTGTCTCCCCCTTCCTGCGTTATATCGTGTAATCCCCCTGCGAAGGAGTCTGACCGCCATGCGTTTCTATATGATTGCCGTTCTTTGGCTCCAGACTGCTCTCCTCGCCGCCGCGCCCGCGCCGGAAAACGGATATCCGCTGCTGGTAAGGGCCGGGGAAATAGCGAAGGCGAGCAAGGCGCTGGAAGCCGCCGTGCAGCCCCAGGCCGTCCTGAGCGTCAAATGGTCCGCCCTCACCGACCCGGCCCTCAAGCGCGCCCGCGCCTTGATACGCCAGGGGCTGGCCCTGCCGGTAGTGAAGCCGGAGCAGGGGCCGGATCCGGCTTTTCCTGATATGGCCCTGATGCGGAACCTGGGCCGTCTCCTGGCTGTGGAACAATATATCCTTCTTGCCGACGGCAAGGTGAGCGAGGCCATTGATTCGCTTCGCGACGGCCTGCGCCTGGGCTATATCGTGCAGAGCGAGATGATCATCGGCAGCCTGGTCGGGGTGGCTATCGATGCCGTCACATTGAGACCGCTGGCCCGCCGACTGCCGCAACTGTCCGCCCGCGACTGCGAAAATCTCTCCGCCCTTGCCGCCGAGTGGCTTCAGGCCCCGGACCCCATCCCGCAGGCCCTGGCGATGGAGCGCGAATGCGCTCTCAAGCAGCTTGAAGCCCAGGCCCCGCCCGATATCCGGGACGAAGTGAAGGCCATCTTCAACCGCGAGTACGACCGCCTGGCCGCGCTTGTCCGCCAGCCTGCCTGGGAGCGCCCCGAACCCGAACCGATCCGCGGCGATTCGGTGGCGGAACGCTTCGCCGCCGCACTCTGGGAAACCCTCCGGCCCACCCTCGTTCTGGTTCAGGACAGGTGGACCCAGGAGCAGGCCCAGGTGCAGCTTCTGGGCGTCCATGCGGCCATCCTGCGCTACCGCTGGGAAAACGACCGCCTGCCCGCCTCTCTCGACGCGCTCCACCTCGGCTCTCTGGCGACCGATCCCTTCACCGGCAAATCCTTCGTCTACAAAACCACCGGCGAAACCACCTACGATCTCCGGAGCGAAGGCCCCCTCGACCGCGGCAAGGAGGGCCAGCCTCCCTCCGGCGAGCATGTGCCTGTTTATGTGGATAGAGCAGGGAACTGAAGGAAGCGTCCTTCCGCAAAGGATTTTCAACTCCCCGGGCGAAATAACCGATATACCCCTCCACTTCATGAAAGGATTCGTCTCATGATTGTCAACGCCTGGATCGGTTTGCTTTATCTGGCCGCCTCCCCTCAGATCGGCGGCCTTGTGGATCACGGGGTCGCCGCGCCGGTGGCCGAGAGCCGGGGCCTGGTGGCCGCGCAGGATGAGCGCGGCAGGAACCTGCTGGTGGCGTGCAGCATGGATCTCAGCGAACGGGGCTGGATTCTGGTCAGCGATATCGATAGCGGGAAGACGGAGCAGCATTTCTATCCGGAGGGCGTTCCCAACTCGCCGCCCTTTGCCTCCCTCTACAGCCGGAACGGTCGTTTCTACACTTGCGCTGGGCCGACCCTGCTGGAATTCGACCTGAACCTTCGCCAGTTCACCTTCTACGGCGTTCCGGCTCCTTCTCAGGCGTGTTATACCGGATCGGCTTTTGCAGACGGGCCGGATGGTCGTATTTATGCCGGAAGCTATCCCAACTGCCACCTGGTCGTCTTCGATCCCAAAACCCGGCAGATGAGCGACTACGGCCCGATGGATCCCCGGGAGCAGTATATGATTACTCTCGCCTTCGACAGCGCGGGCTGGGCTTACTGCGGCATCGGGACGGCCCGCTACAATATCGTGGCTTTCCATCCCGGCGCAAAAGAGAGACGGCAGATCGTTCCTGAAGAAGAGCGGAAGCTGGGGTCGGCCTCTGTCTATACTGGGACCGACGGCCAAGTTTACGGCCAGGCGGGAGATAAATGGTATCGGTGTTTCGAAGGTAAAGCGGAGTCGGTCGACAAGGAAGCCGTCGCGCCGCCCGCCCCTTCAGGGGCCGTCTCCTGGGGCGGGCAGAGCGCCTCCTTCCCGGACGGGCGAAGGGTGCGTAATTTCGATATGCCGGAGCGTTCTTACGAGCTTGTCGACCGGAACGGCCAGGCGAGACGCATGACCTTCAATTATAAATCCGAAGGGGCCGAGATCACCTCCCTGGTAGCCGGCCCGGACGGTAAAATATACGGCTCCTCGGCCCACCCGATGCACTTCTTTTCATGGACGCCCGGGGAGAAGACCTTGAAAGACCTGGGGCCTCTGGATCGGGTCGGCGGGGGGAACTTCTGCGCGATGGCCGTCCGGGGAAAGGCGGTCGCTGGAGCCGCCTACTCCGGCGGATACCTCTACCTGTTCGATACCGGGCGGCCCTGGAACGGGGAGAAGGGCGATTCCCCCAACCCCCGGCTGCTGACCCAATACGATCCGGATATCCATCGCCCTCGCGCCCTCATCGTCCATCCGGACGGTAAGCATCTGGTGATGGGCGGCTATATGGGATACGGGCTAAGCGGCGGCGGGCTGGGCTTCTATAATCTGGAGACCGGCCAGTCCGAACTCCTCACCCACCGCGCCCTCATCCCCGATCAGAGTACCGTTACGCTCCGGACGCTTCCAGACGGGAACCTTGTCGGTGGAACCAGCATCGAGACCCCGGGCGGAGGCCATTCCCCGGCCCAAGAGGGCGTTCTGTACATCCTCGACTGGAAAACGCGCAAGATCGTCTATCAGGTCACGCCCGTTCCGGGGGCAGGGGATGTGTTCAGCCTGGAAACCGGGCCGGGGGGCCTCGTCTACGGCCTGGCCTCAGGCTCGCGGTTCTTCGTCTTCGATCTCAAGAAACGGCAGGTAGTCCATCGGGAAGACCTGTCCGCTTACGGGGGCCTGCCGCGTCCCGCCCTGCAAATGGGGGCGGACAGGCGGCTTTACGCCCTCTTCACCGGGGCTGTCGTCCGTATCGATCCGAAGACATTCCGGCATATCAAGCTCGTCGATGCCCCCGGATCGATCTCCGCAGGGCTGGCGATCCTGGATGGAAGGCTCTATTTCGCGGTCGGCTCTCACCTCTGGAGCGTGGGGCTGGGGAAGAGATGAGGTCAGGCCGTATATGCTTTGAGCCATTCGATCAGGCGCGATAGGGCGTCCGGCGGGATCGAGTGGCCCTGGCCGTGATTGTAGAGGCCGAGACGGGCCGGGCGGTTCCAGAGAGCGTAGACGGGCAGAGCGGCCTCGATATAAGGCCAGGTGCGGCTGCCGTCTGCGGCTCCGTCTCCGCTCTCCCCGGCAAGAACCAGCATGGCGCGGGGAGCGATCAAGGCCAGCAGTTGGTGGTGGTTGAGAGGAAAATCGGGAGCGTAGATGCCGTTTCCCAGATACCAGGGCGCTTCCCAGTTGGTATACCGGAATCCCACACCGCCCTCGCTGGCGACGCTGGCTTTGACCCTTTCGTCGAAGGCGGCCAGGTAAAGCGACTCCTTCGCCCCCAGCGAATGCCCTGCCGAGCCGATCCGCTCGGGATCGACATAGGGGAGGGAGGCCAGCGCATCCACCCCGCGCACGGCATCGTAGAGCATCTTATGCATGCCCGAGGTCCGGGGATGGCGGCTGAAGAAACGGTCCAAAGCCTCCTGATAGTCGCTGGCGCTCTGCCACAGAAAGCAGCGCGGGCAAAAAACCGCGAACCCTTCCCGGCAGAGGATCGGCCCCAGCGCCTGGCTCTCCCGCCCCGTCACCCCGGCGATCTCCTCGATGGTGTCCTTGCTTGTCGGATGCAGGGCTACGATGCCCGGCGTCCGTTCTTCCGGCAGCGGATCCGGACGCAGGAGGTAGCCTTCCACCGGCTCCCCGGCCTCGCTCTCATAGCGCACCCGTTGGCGGACAATCCCTTCCGGTCGGTCTTCGGCCAGCACTTCCAGGCGCACCGGCGGCCGCTCCTGCGGCATCGGCCCCAGAAACGCCTGCCAGTCTGCCCGTATCCCCTTGCGTTTTTTCCTCCAGCCGGTGAGATCGCGGATAGGGTTCCCGCCCGAATCAACAAGTAAAGGGGCGAAATAGCCTGTGTCCGCTTCTTCTATCGCCTGCGGCGGGGCCTGCGCTTCGGCGAGCCAGGGAACGTCTTTTGTTTCGGATGGTGGCATGGGGCCTCCTTTAGTTCAACCCCCCCTGCCGGGCTTCGGCGCAGGGAGCAGCCTAAAGAACGCAGGCGCTATGCTCCTCTCTGCGAGGCGGAAGGGCTTTTCACAACCGCATTCTCCGCACCCGGGACAGCGGTTCCCCGGCAGCCGCGGCTTTGCGAGGCTGGATGACGTAGAAACGGAGTACGACCTTGATGATGGCGGCGATAGGGGCGGCCAGGAACATCCCCAGCAGGCCGAAGAACTCCGCCCCGATCAGCAGGACGATGATGACGACGGCAGGGTGCAGGTGCATCTTTTCCCCGATGATTTTGGGCATGATGACCTTGCTTTCGACCAGGTGGAGAATGGTGAAGAAGATCAGGACGGCCAGCCCCTGCGCGAACGACTGCGCGGTCGCCAGCAGGACGATGGGGATGCCTCCGATAATGGGGCCGATGATGGGGATAGCGCGGGTGACGGCGGCCAGAATCGCCAGGGTGAGGGTATACTGCACCCCGAGCAGCCACAGCACCGCCCCCACCAGGACGCCCGCGATCAGGCAGAGCCATATCTGGCCGACGATATAGTTTCGCATGATGACATTCGTTTCGCGGATGAGCTGCACCGCTGCGCGGACCTGGCGGGCCGGGACGAGGGCCAGAAACTCGTGCTTGAGATGGTGGCTTCCCAGAACGAAATAATAGGCCAGAACGGGGATCAGGATGATATCGACGATGTGGCTGACCCAGACGAAGGAGGCCCCCACCATGCCACGGATCCAATCCCAGAGAGACCCCATGATATCCTGGGCGGAAAGAGCCTGCCACTGGCTGTTGAGGAACTCCTGCACATCGGGCGGCAGCGTTTTATACCACGTCTGGAATCCCTGCATCGTCACCTTCAGGTTGTCCCGGTAGTGGTCGAGGTTTCTCAGCAGGCTTTCCAGCTCTTTCTGGAAGGGCTGGAAGATATAGATGAGGGCGATAGCGACCAGGGAGAAAAAGGTGAAAAAGACCAGCAGGGCGCTTATCATGCGCCGCGCCCGCAAGGAGACGCGGGGAACCGTCAGGGCGCTGACCCGGTAGATGACAGGAGCCAGGGTGAGCGCCAGGATGACGGAGAGGAGGACTGTCACCAGCACATAGCGGAGCCGGTAGAGGGCGTAAACGGACAGGCCGATCAGGGCCAGCCGGAAGAGAAGGCCCCAGATCAGCTCGAACCAGGTATCGATGCGGCGGGTTTGCATAGGCCGGGCTTCAGCTCACCTCGAAATGTTCGAAGACGGCCTCCCGAATGCGGCGGGCGGCCTGCCCGTCGCCGTAGGGGTTGGCGGATTGCGACATGGCGCGGTAGGCGGCCTCGTCGTCCATCAGGCGGGAGGCTTCGGAGAGGATCCTTTTTTCATCCGTCCCGACCAGGAGAGCGCACCCGGCGGTGACGGCCTCCGGGCGCTCGGTGGTCTGCCTCAACACCAGAACGGGCTTGCCCAGGGCCGGAGCTTCCTCCTGCACCCCGCCGGAATCGGTCAGGATGAGGTGGGCCGATTTCATCAGGTTCACGAAAGGCAGGTAGTCGGGAGGATCGATGAGCAGGATGCGGTCGTGCCCCTCCAGGGCTGGAAAGACCACCTCCCTCACCACCGGGTTCAGGTGGACGGGAAAGACCGCCCGCGCATCGTCATAGCGATCCACCAGGGCGCGGACGGCCTTGCAGACGGAGGCCATCCGGTCTCCCCAGTTCTCCCGCCGGTGCGCGGTCACCAGGATCATGCGGCCCGGCTCCGCCAGAAACGAGGCCAGCCGCCCGTCCTCGAAGGTGTAGGGCCTGTCCGCCACGGACAGGAGCGCATCGATCACCGTGTTGCCGGTCAGATAGATGCGTTCCGGGGCAAAGCCTTCTTTGAGGAGATTGTCTCGGGCCGCGCCGGTGGGGGCGAAGTGAAGGTCGGTCAGGGCGGAGGTGAGCCGGCGCATCATCTCTTCCGGGAAGGGGTCGTATTTCTGGTAGGTTCTCAGCCCGGCCTCCAGGTGGCCGACCGAGCATTTGTGGTAAAAGGCGGACAGGCTGGCGAGAAAGGTGGTGGCCGTATCGCCCTGCACCATCACGATGTCGGGCTTCGTTTCGGCCATCACCGGCTCCAGCCGTTCCAGCGCCCGGAGGGCAACCTGGGTGAGGCTCTGCCTGTCCTGCATGATGTTCAGGTCATAGTCCGGCTCCAGGCCGAATACGGACAGCACCTGATCGAGCATCTGCCGGTGCTGCCCGGTCACCACGTTGACCAGGTGGACGCGCTCCGGATGGCGCTGCATTTCCAGGATCACGGGAGCCATCTTGATGGCATCGGGGCGCGTCCCGCAGACAGTCATGACCGTGATCATCGGGCCATCCTGAAGACCAGCAGGGCCAGGCCGCAGAAGGTGGCGGTCAGCCCGTAGATGACGCACACCACCTGATGCTTGTTGAGGCCCCGGGCCAGGAGCCTGTGGTGCAGGTGCGCCCGGTCGCCCTCATAGATGGGCCGGCGTTCCCAGAGGCGCTTGAGGAGTACGAAGGCGGTATCGAAAAGGGGCACGCCGAAGATGAGTACCGGAACGGCCACCGCAATCGTGGCAGGGCCTTTCAGTGCGCCGAGGATGGAGATGGCGGCCAGCAGGAAGCCCAGCACTTGAGATCCCACCGACCCCATGAAGACCTTGATGCCCCGATCCAGCAGGTTGTAGCGCAGGAAGCCGATGGCCGCTCCACAGACCGCCGCCGCCATCATGGCCGCCGAAATCTGGTGCATCTGCACGGCGATCAGGCCGAGTGTGGCCGCTGTGATGGCGCTCACACCCCCGGCCACCCCGTCCACCCCGTCGATCCAGTTGATGGTGTTGGTCATCCCCAGCACCCAGAGGACGGTGAGGATATCGCCCCAGGGGCCGAGAACCATCATCTCCCCGGTGAAGGGATTGGTGATGAACTTGATCTCCACCCCGAACCAGAGCAGGAGACATGCCGCCGCAAGCTGCCCGAGAAGCTGCGGCCCGGCCCGCATTTCCTTCACATCGTCCCGGACGCCCATCAGGCCGACCAGGGTGGCTCCCAGCAGGATGCCGACAATCGGGCGGGACAGGCTCACCTGTGGCATCACCCCTACCGCGGTCAGGGTGCCGGCCACTGCGCCCGCGAAGATCGCCACCCCGCCCCAGAGAGCCGTCGGCCTCAGATGCGCGTGGCGTCCTCGCGGATGATCCACCGCCCCCGCCTTCCAGGCCAGCCGCTCCGTCACCGGGGTCAAAAGATAGGCCACTGCCCAGGCGACCAGGGCCGTCAGGATGCCGTATGCGTACATCGGCATGAATCATTCCTCCAGTCGATGATGAAGATTATGAAGAAGCCAACCGCCCCCCAGCTCCTCGCCGGGCTTCGGCGGGAGGAGCGGCCCTGGGGGACTTTGATAGACTTCCAAGAGATCGCAGGCACTAAGCCCCCCCTTAGCAAAGAGGGGTTGGGGGGCTTTCCCCGCTATACCCCCCATATCTCTACCCGTCCTCGCCAGAGGCCGTCCGTAGTGGTCGTTTGCGGCCAGTGCAGGAGGAGGGCGGTGGATTGGTAGATGCGGTCCGCCCCTTCCTCGGACTGGGACAGGGTTTCGACAGGAAATCGCCATAAGGATGCGGCGGGCCGGATTCGGATGCCGATCTCCACGTCCAGCCAGCGGTCTGTCAGGCGGATTTCCTCCACCGCCTCTTCCGCGGAAGCACCCCGCGGGGAAGGGTCCGCCAGTGTCCTGCCCGGAATGGCGACCGTGCGAACCGGGCTGTCCGGGCCGGTCAGTGAGAAATTCAGTTCGACGCCGGGCCAGAGCGGTTCCTCCGGAGGGGCCTTCAGGACATAATCGATGGCAACAAGGCTGCCGTTCAATGTGATGCGCTTGGTCACCGCGACCGGGATCCGGCGGCCCGCGCTCCAGACGCCGCCCTTACGGGAGAGGGTGAGGGCGGTCCCATCCCAGGCGGCCTCGTAGGGCTGGTTGACGAAATCGCCCTGCTCGCCGTAATCGCAGGCCGCAAATCGCTCCGGAGAGGTATGCGGCTCCAGGAAGTGGTCGATCAAGGATCGCCGGGCGTACCAGTCCCGGACAGCCGGGCCGGCCGGCTGTCCCTGGGTTTGCAGGGCATGAAAATAAGGTTCCTCGCGCCGCCTCAGCGTGTTGGTCAGGTTGGCGTGGCGGGCCGTCCAGTCCATTTCGGCCAGTTGGCCGCCGCAGTCCGGGTCGAAAAAGAGCGACCAGGCGCGATTTTCGAGAAGGGCTTCCTCCGCCCCGTCGGTATCCATGTCCAGGAAGCGGCAGCGCGTCTCCTCCGGGCGGTCGGCATCCTCGGCGCGGAGGATATGGGTATAGGTTTCCCGGCGCAGGTGCGGCAGGTAGAGGCCCCCGAAGACCCCGTGCCAGTAGGGGCAGTTGCACTGCGATTTCCAGACCTCTTCGACCGCTTCCGGGGGGCTGCCCGCCTCCCTTGCCCGGCGGCTTGCCAGGAGCATCCGCTTGTGCATCCAGTTGGCCTCCGGGTATTTGCGGAAGAAATTGCGCCAGAAGCCCCCGGACCAATCGAGCATCTCGCTGTAGGATGCGGTCGGTATATATATGACCCCGCGGGAAGGGTGGCGGTTCAAATAATCGGAGAGGTGAACCGTCTCGATCCAGCCTGCATTGTCCTCCAGCATGGCGAAAAAACGCTCCAGCCAGCCTTCTTCATAGACGCTGCCATAGGTTTGGGGCCAGCTTCCCAGCTTTTCCCCGTCGTCCGCGAAGACGACCAGGCGATCCCCGGCATCGTCGGCCCAGCGGGAGAGGATTTCCAGCGTTCTCTCAGGAACCTCGAACGGGATAGCGTGGCGCACCGGCTGGTGGATGGGGAAGAGGGCCACCGGGCTGCCCTGCTCCTCGGTAAGAAAATAGCCGAATCGCTCCTCCTGGGGAACGGCGATCCGGTCGAAGTGGGCGTCGTCCAGGAGGGTATAGGCTGCGCCCGCTTCCTTCAGAGGACGGGGCAGGGACGGCTCCCACACCCGTTCGGCCAGCCACATCCCCCGCGCCTCCGCCTCGAAGGCATCCCGCAGCCAAGCGGTCAATTTCCGAATCTGCCCCACCTTGTCCTGATCGGGAATGGATGGTAGGATCGGCTCATAGTAGGCTCCGGTCAGCAGTTCCACCTGGCCTTTCGCCACCATCGCCTTCAGTCTGGCGATATAATCCGGATGCCTGTCCGCGATCCACTCCAGCAGGATGCCTGTATGATGCAACCCTGCTTTCACCCCCGGGAACCGCTCCAGCATCGACAGGAACGGGGCATACGCCTTCCGATACGATGCCTCGATCACCGCCTCGAAATTCCCCAGCGGCTGGTGGTCATGCAGCACGAACGCAAATTGAATCCGATCCACGGACGCCTCCCTGAACGATATTGGCCTGGTTTATTGTACTGTTTGGGGGAGGGGCGCGTCAAGTGAGGGGCAACCCCCTCGAAGTCCGGGGGGTTGGGGGGGTGCTTTTCCATAACCGCGCAGGAATTTGCCTGTCAAGTAAGGAAGTATAACGACAAAGACGAGAGGCCGGAAGGCCGGTTGCCGGGCCTGTAGAGATAGGAGGTTTCTGGTTGTTTGGCGATGCATTGTCGAAATCATATGTTCATTCTGCGGCCATTTCGCCGGACGGGCGGGAGGTGGCCTTTGTCTCGGCGGGAGATATTTATCGCGTCTCGGCGGAGGGCGGGGAGGCCGAACTGGTCACCTCCCACCCCGGCTATGACGACCGGCCCCGCTATTCTCCGGACGGTGGGGCCATAGGCTTCACTTCCGGGCGCACCGGGAACGGGGATGTCTATATCGTGAGCCTGAAAGACGGCGATATCCGCCGCCTGACCTACCATGACACCGCCGACTTGATGGAGGGCTTCTCTCCGGACGGGCGGTTCGTCTATTTTACCGCCAACCGGGACTGCCTGAGCCACGCCACCTTCCGCATCCCGGCGGAGGGGGGCTGCCCGGTCTGCCTGTTCGCCGATCCCTACGAGGCCCATTACAATGTGGCCCCCTCGCCTGACGGGAAGTGGATCGCCCTCAACAACAACGGCGATCCCTGGTGGCGGCGCGGCCCCAACCCGAACGCGGCCAGCGATATCTGGGTGGCCTCCGCCTGCGTCGGGGCGGACGATTTCCGAAAATTGACGGATGGAAAGGGGCGCAATCTCTATCCCATGTGGGCCGCCGACAGCCAGGGATTCTATTACGTCTCCGACCGGGACGGGGACCAGAATATCCGGTATCTTCCGCTGGAGGGCAGCGGCTCCTGGCCTGTCACCCGCTTTGCCGGCGGGCGGCTCCTGAGGCCCCAGATATCGCGCGACGGGCGCTGGATCGTTTTCGAGCGCGATTTCGTCCTTTGGCGGCTTTCGGTCGAAAGCGGGGAGGCGGAGCCGATCCCGATCCGCGTCCGGGCCGACCAGAAATTTTACAGCTCGGTTCATTATGTCTCCAACGGCGATCTGCGGGAGTTCTCCCTGGCCCCGGACGGCAAGAAGATCGCCTATGTCGTGCGCGGGAAGGTCTTCGCCGACTTTGCGGACAAAGAGGAAAAACCCCGGAATTTCGCTTTCAAGGTCTGCGACACGCCTTTTCGCCAGAGCCACATCGCCTGGAGCCCGGACAGCAAGCGCCTGGTCTATCTGTCCGACCGGAGCGGGGAGAACCAGCTTTTCCTCTATGAATTCGCGACCCGCCAGGAAACCCTGCTCACCGACTCCCCGGACCCGAAGGGACAGGCGGCCTTTTCGCCGGACGGTCAGTGGCTGGCCTTTTTCCAGAGGCCCGACGAAATCCGCCTCTTTCATCTCGCCACCCGCGAGATGAAGGCGTTCATCCGGGCCAATTTTTTCATGGAGGTGGACGGCCCCTCGTTCGCCTGGTCCCCGGACAGCCGGTGGGTGGCCTTCGCCGCCCAGGACGAGCGGTGGTTCAGCAACCTGTACGTGCAGTGCGTGGACGAGGAGGCGGCCTGCCCGGTGACCTTCCTGAGCAACATCGGGGCGGGAGGAGTACTCTGGACTCCCAACGGGAAGAGCCTGCTTTTCACCACCGGACACTACCGGATGGAGGCCCAGATCGCCCGCGTCGACCTCGCGCCTGTGCCCCCTGCCTTCCGGGAAGCGGATTTCGAGAAGCTGTTCGAGGAGACAGCTCCCGCCAGAGAAAAAGAAGAGGAGCCGAAAGCCCCTGAGGCCGTCCCCCGGGAGAACCCGCCCGCAATCGCCGCCCGGCTCGCATCCCAGGCGGAAGAGACTCCGGAGCCTCCCAAAGAGTCGCCGGAGAAGTCCGAGAAAAAGGAGAGCAAACCGGAACCGGTCAAAATCGTCCGGGAAGGGCTGAAAGATCGCCTCCGTTTTCTGACCCCGGCGACCTGGAACGCCTGGGCGATGGCCGTCAGCCCGGATAGCAAGACCCTGATCTTTTCAGGCAGCCCGACCGGCGCGGGACAGCTCTACAGCCTTTCCCTGGAGGAGGAGAAGCAGAACGAGCCGCCCGTCCTTCTCACCACGACAGTCGGGCGCAAGTGGGGCGCGGCCTTCACCCCGACCGGCAAGCGCCTCTATTATGTGGAAGAAGGCAAGGTTCTCTACCGGGACTTCCCCAAGGGCGACCCCAAGACCCTGGACACCCGCGGCGAATACGACGTCCGTTTCGATGAAGAGAAGCGTCAGATGTTTCGGGAGGCCTGGAACCTGATCCGCGATCATTTCTACGATCCCCAGTTCCACGGCTGCGACTGGAACGCCGTATGGGAGCGATTCCGCCCCATCGCCGACGGCATCCGCACCAGCGAAGAGCTTTACGAATTGATGAACCTGATGGTGGGAGAATTGAACGCCTCGCACCTGGGGGCCGGGGGAGGCGGGGGCGAGAGCGCGGACGGCTACCTGGGCCTCGTTTTCGACCGGAGCATCCTGGCGGAATCGGGCCGCCTGAAAGTGGCGGGCGTTATGCCGAACGGCCCCTGTGCGGTCGTGCCGGATCCGGTCAGGGTCGGGGAATATCTGGTGGCCGTGGACGGCCAGCCGGTCAACGGAGCCGGGCTGGACCGGCTTTTGCACCGGACGCCGGGCAGGCGGGTATCGCTCGCCTTCGCCGAATCGCCCGATAGCGGGGAAAGCCGCCAGGTGGCGGCGTGTCCGGTCGGGCGCGGGGCGATGGACCACCTCACCTACCGGCGATGGGTGAAGGACAACGCCGCCTATGTGGAGAAAACCAGCGAGGGCAGGCTGGGCTATGTCCATATCCGCTCGATGTCCTATGAGTGCTACCAGCAGTTTCTGGTCGATCTGGACACCGAGGCCCACAGCAAGGAAGGCGTGGTGATCGATGTCCGCTTCAACGGCGGGGGGCATATCGCGCCCTTCATCCTGGATGTCCTCCAGAGACGGCAGTGGGACACCTCCATCTACCGGGGACGGGCCGCCACCTCGTCCACCCATCTGGCCGGGAACCGCATCCTGGACAAGCCCACCATCGTCATCACCAACGAACACTCCGGGAGCAACACCGAGATGTTCAGCGAGGGCTACCGCCGCCTGGGGCTGGGGAAGGTGGTCGGCAAGCCGACCGCCGGGGCCGTGATCTGGACATGGGGCTGGCAGATGCTGGACGGCTCCTCCTTCCGCCTCCCGCGCCTCCAGGTCGCCACCCTGGAAGGCGAGAACCTGGAAGGCCAGGCCCGCCCGGTGGATGTGGAGGCCGACCGGCCCCTGGGCGAAGCCGCCCGTGGCCAGGACGGCCAGCTGGACACCGCAGTGCGTACCTTGCTGGAGGAGATCGAGGGGATAGGGTAACAGGGCTTGCGCTCAGGAGGGCGGCCCGGCGGGTTACCCTTCGATACACCTCTCAGGATGCCTGTTATGCAGGGGCGAGGTACGGGACTTGGGGAGACCGTTCCCTAACCCCCCCGCCCCCTTCCCGAAACGGGCAGGGGGAGTGGATGGGGGGGCAAGCACCGCACCCTCTCTCCCCCTCTCCCCGGAGGCGCTCCGGCGCATCCCTTGGGTTTCGGGGAGAGGGGTTAGGGGAGAGAGGTCACCCCTCCCCCAGGAGCGGAGGATGTTTTATCTTATCTGGATACCTATGGGGCGCGACGAATCGCGCCCCTACCCCGCATCGGCCTCCATTCGGGTGGGGAGCAACTTGGGTTAATATATACGAAAACAGGGGCCTTCACAACAGGGGTGCGAGATGAACCTTATCGTCATTGTTCTGGATAGTTTCCGGCAGGATCATATCGGGTTGTATCACCGGGGGGAGCGGGCTTTTGAAGATGTGGCTCCCTGCCGCACCCCCCATCTGGACGCCTTCGCCGAGGAATGCGTGGTCTTCGAGAACGCCTATCCCGAAGCGCTCCCGACCATGCCGGTGCGCTGCCAGTGGATGACCGGGCAGCGCACCCTCCCCTATCGCCCCTGGAGTCCCCTGAGCGATCACGACATCACCCTGGCTCAATTGCTGCGGCAGGAGGGCTACATCTGCGGCCTGGTTTCGGATACCTACCACTACCGCGCCCCGGGGATGAATTACCACAAAGGGTTCCATGCTTACCGCTGGATTCGGGGACAGGAGTACGACGCCTGGGTCTCCTCCCCTCCGAAGCGCCCGGTGGAGGGCTATGTCAACGACCGCTATCCCCCGGAATGGCGGCAATTGGTCTCCCAGTTCCTCGCCAATACGGACGATTTCACCGAAGAGGCGCACTGGTTTCCGGCGCAGGTGGTGGATGAGGCCGTCCGGTGGCTGGAGGCCAACCGCGCGCATCCGAAGGTCTGCCTGTGGGTGGAATCCTTCGATCCGCACGAGCCCTGGGACCCGCCCCGGCGATTCGACACCTACACCGATCCTGCCTACCGGGGGCCGCGCCTGATCATGCCGATGGGCGGCCCGGCCCGCGCCTGGGCTGCCGAGGAGGAGATCCGGCACATCCGCGGCCTGTACGCCGGGGAGGCGGCCTTTGTGGACGACTGCCTGGGGAGGCTTTTCGATACCCTGAAGCGGCTGGGCTATTTTGAGGACTCGATCATCTTCCTGGCCGCCGACCACGGTCATCCGCTGGCCGACCACGGTAAGTTCCTGAAAGGCTCCGACCGGCTTTACAGCGAACTCCTCAAAGTGCCCTTCATGGTGCGACTGCCCGGCGGGGAAGGCGCGCGGCGCACCGATGCGCTCGTTCAGTTCCACGATGCCCTGCCGAGCTTGCTGGAGATGATGAACCTCAAAAACAACGCCTCTTCTATGCACGGCCAGAGCTTCGCCCCGGCGCTTCGCGGAGAGAGCGACGCAGGCCGGGAGGCGGTCATCACCGGCTACCACGAGGGTGTGGACCGCTGCATCCGCGACGCCGCCTGGAGCTATATCCAGCGCCCCGGCGACGAACCCGACGAACTCTACCACCTGCCCTCCGATCCCCGCGAGCGCGCCAACCTGATCGATACCCATCCCGATGAGGCCCGCCGCCTGGCCTCCATGTTCGGCCCCTACTTTCGTCGCCAACCCGGCGGCGTCATCAAAGGCATCCAGGGCAAGTACGAGGTGGCGTCAGGAAGCTCGGCAGGGTAAGCTCAACCGCCCCCATACCCTTCCCCTAACCTCTATACCCTGCCTTTTCCCAGGCGAAACGGAGGCCTCTTCGATATGGCGATCACTTACCGCATCTTCGAGGCGGGGGATGAACGGAAGTTTGTCGATCTATGGAACGCAGTGCTGTACCGCGATCCGATCTCTCTGGACCATTTCGTGCGCCAGACGCTTCTGGACCCGAACTTCTCCCCGGAAGGGCTGTGGCTGGCCGAATCCGGGGAGGAACCGGTCGGCTTTGCCCTGGCGGTAGCGCCGGGAGCGCCGGGGCTGTTCGCGCAGCCGCCCGGAGTCGGCAGGATTTCGGGGATCGGGGCGCTGAAGCGGTTCCGCAGCCAGGGGGTGGAAAAGGAGCTTCTGGACAGGGCGACGGCTTTCCTGAAGGGCCGGGACTGCCGGAAAGCGGTCGTCGTAGCCCATGAGAGCTATATGTCCGGCCTGGACAGGGAAGCTTATCCCCATATCATCGCCTTCCTGGAGGAACAGGGGTTTCAGGCCTCGGGCTATGAGCCGGTCGCCATGGGATGCCTGCTCTACAATATGAGACGCCCGCCGGAGGTGGCGCAGTCGGAAGCGAGATTCCGGGAGGAAGGGCTGGAGGCGCGCTATTACGACCACTCCTTCGCCGCGGCCCTGGCCGATTTCTTCCGGCGTGAGTTTCCGGCCTGGGTGGAGTTTTTTATCCGGCAGGTCACCGGGCGCAACGATCCGGACGATATCGTGATCGCCCGGCACGGAAAGAAGGTGATCGGCTACTGCCAGCGGCTGGAGGGGGATCATGTCGGCCCCTTCGGGGTCGCCGCCGATTACCGGAACCGGGGCATCGGCACGATCATGCTCTATCACCTGCTGGATCGCATGAGGGAGAAAGGATACCGGTTCGCCTGGTTCGGAGAGACGGGCCGCGCTCGACCCTACTACGAACGCGCCGGTTTCACCCTGCAAAGAACCTATGTCATCCTGTCCCGCAATATCGAGGAGACCCGATCATGACGGAATCCGTTCCTTCCATCCTTGCCGTCGGCGCTCACACCGGCGATGCCGAGGTTTCCATGGGCGCTGTCATCGCCAGGCACGCCCGGGCGGGCGGCAGGGCCACCATCTGCCATCTGACCCTCGGCGAGGGCGGCCATCCCTCCAAGCCGCCCGAGGTCTACGGCCCGCAGCGCCAGGAGGAAACCAAAGCCTCGGCCCGCATTCTGGGGTGCGATGTGGTCTGGTTTCCCTTTGCGGACATCGGCTTTGCGGGCGGGCCGGAATGCCTCCGGATGCTGGTGGAACTCATCCGCAAGGTGAAGCCCGATGTCGTCCTTTCTCACTGGCCCGGAAGCCTTCATTCGGGCCACAACCACGCGGGCGATGTCACCCTGCATGCGGTGGAAGTCGCCGGGTTCCGAAATCCTGCCTTCGAAGGCGAGCCGCACCGGGTCAAGGCCGTTTACTGTCCGGAAAACTGGGAGGACCCCTTCCACTTCGTCCCGGCCCTCTACCTGGATGTCTCGGATGTGATCGATGTGTGGGAGAAATCCTGCCTGGAACACGAACTGTTCCAGGGCGCTCCCTTTTTCCCCTACCTGCAATATTACAAAGGGGCGATGTCGGCCCACGGCGCAAGGGTCAGATGCCGGTATGCCGTCGGCCTGGCCGTTCCGCCCGTTTATGCCCCGCGGAAGGTGGAGATTCTACCGTTTTGAGTCCGTATTTTCGAAACGGCATGGCATATGGAGGTTGAAAAATTAGTCCGGTCATGCGGTAGCTGGGTTACCTAACCCCCCGGCCCCCTTCCCGAAACGGGCAGGGGGAGGAGATAAGGATGCCTGTTATGCAGGGGCGAGGTGCGGGACTTTGGGAGACCGTTACCTAACCCCCCGGCCCCCTTCCCGAAACGGGCAGGGGGAGGAGATGGGGGGGTCAAGCACCGCACCCTCTATCCCCCTCTCCCCGCTTCGGGGAGAGGGGTTAGGGGAGAGAGGTAACCCTCTCTCGTAACTGGATTATTGATCCAACTTTCATCATGCCAGCGATCCTAAAAGTGTCGGCAATCAGCGTTCCGTATAGGAGGCATCCTTCTGTTTCCATCGATCTCTAAAGGCGCGACTGTGAATCGCCAGGCGTTTCTCAGGCTGGCGCGGTATCTGCTGCCCTACCGCTGGCTGGCGGCGGCAACCCTGTTGTGCGTCCTGGTCAATGCCGGGCTGGAGATGGTGATGCCCTGGCTGATCAAGGATGTGTTCGATACGATCCTGGTGCATAAGAGCATGGCAGCCCTGAAAGCGGTCTCCATCGGGCTGCTCGCTCTCTTTACGGCGATGAGCGGGTTCGGGTTTCTGCAATCCTATTGGCTCAACTGGATCGGGAACCGGGTCACCCGGGACATGCGGGTGGAACTCTACGACCACCTCCAGAGGCTTTCAGTCGGCTTCTACGACCGGGCGCATACCGGAGACCTGGTTTCCCGCATGACCAACGATATCGGCATGGTGCAGGGCGCTCTCACCGGCAACATGATTGCCCTCATCCAGCAGCCCATCTCCATGCTCATCGGCCTGATCCTCCTCTTCCGGCTGGAGGCCCGGCTGACCGGGATCTCTCTGCTCATCGTCCCTCCCATTCTCCTGTTCAGCCGGTGGGTGTCCCGGCCCATCCGGGAGAACTCCCACGCCATCCAGGAGCGGCGCTCCGACCTCAACATGTTTTTGCAGGAGACCTTTTCGGGCATCCCGGTGCTGCGCTCGTTCGCCCTGGAGCGGTACGCCTGCCGGATGTTCCGGGACCAGAACGAAACCCTCATCAAAGATTCCATGCGCGGGGTGGCGCTGACGTCGGGGGCCGGGGCGGGCTTCGGCTTTCTGGCCTCCCTGCCCGTCGCCTTCATCTTCGCGTTCGGGGGCGTCCTGGTGATGCAGGGGCAGATGACGCCCGGCGCTCTGGTGGCCTTCCTCCTCTACATCCAGACCGTCACCGGGCCGGTGATGAGCCTCGCCCATATCTATGTGGCCTTCCAGCAGTCCCTTGCCGCCTCGGAGCGCATCTTCGAAGTGCTGGACACCGAGCCGGAGATCCTCGACAGGCCGCACGCTGTCGCGCTGCCCGAAACGAAGGGGCATATCCGCTTCGAGGAGGTCACCTTTTCCTATGCCTTCACCGGGGAGGACGCCGCCCTGCGGCATATCGCCCTGGAGGCCCGTCCCGGCGAGATCGTGGCCCTGGTCGGCCCGAGCGGTTCCGGCAAATCCACCCTGATCAAGCTCCTGCCTCGCTTCTACGACCCCCAGGCGGGCCGGATTACCCTGGACGGCCACGACCTGCGCGATATCACGGTGGCCTCCCTCAGAAGCCATATCGGGATCGTGCCCCAGGACCCCTATCTGTTCGGCATGACCCTCAGGGAAAACATTCTGATGGGCCGGGTGGACGCCACGGATGCCGAAGTGGAGGCCGCCGCCCGCGCCGCCAATGCCCACGACTTCATCATGGAGATGCCCGAAGGCTACGATACGCCCGCAGGGGAGAGAGGGGCCAAACTCTCCGGGGGTCAGCGGCAGCGGATCGCCATCGCCCGCGCCCTCCTCAAGAACCCCCGCATCCTCATCCTGGATGAAGCGACCTCGGCCCTGGACACCGAATCGGAAATACTGGTGCAGGAGGCCCTTTACCGGCTGATGGAGGGGCGCACCTGTTTCGTCATCGCGCACCGGCTTTCCACCATCCGTCACGCCCACAAAATCCTTGCCCTTCAGGACGGGCGCATCGTGGAGGAGGGGAACCACCAGGAACTTCTGGCCCGGGGCGGCCTGTACGCCAGGCTGCACGAGCTGCAATTCAAGGCACGCTTCTGGGAGGCGAAGGAGGCCCCCTCGTAAGCACAGGCGTCCCTGCCAGAACGCCTGCAATCCTCGGCCCTCCCGTCGAAGCCGGCGGAGGGGCGCTTTTTTCTATCCCCATAGGTATCAAGATAAGGTAAAAGATCCTCGGGTCCTGGGGGAGGGGTGACCTTTCCCCCCTGGGATGGGTTACCTCTCTCCCCTAACCCCTCTCCCCGAAACCGAAGGGATGCGCCGGAGCGCATCCTGGGAGAGGGGGATAGAGGGTGCGGTGCTTGATGGATAATCTCTCCCCCTGCCCGTTTCGGGAAGGGGGCCGGGGGGTTAGGTAACGGTCTCTCAGAGGCCCGAACCCCGCTCCTGCATAACAGTCACCCTGATCTGGATCGCTATGGGGCGTGATAAATCATACCCCTGGGAGGGGTGACCTCTCCCCCCTGGGATGGGTTACCTCTCTCCCCTAACCCCTCTCCCCGAAACCGAAGGGATGCGCCGGAGCGCATCCTGGGAGAGGGGGATAGAGGGTGCGGTCATTGACGGCACCATCCACTCCCCCTGCCCGTTTCGGGAAGGGGGCGGGGGGGTTAGGTAACCATCTATCAAAGCCCCCAATCCCGCCCCCGGCGGGACAGTCACCCTGATCTGGATAGCGATGAGGCGCTTTTTTTCTATCCCCTGGCCCCTACACCCTCTTGACACGCACCCCCATAATATCTTATAATACAAATGTTTATACAATCATTCTATAACGGAAGGAGATGAATACTTTATCTTAAACCCTGGCGATAGTATCCTCCAGCGAATGAATCCGGCGATGTCGAGGGAAGAAAGGACGATGGATGCTGATGAACGAACACGGCAGTCGACATGAACACACGGCGCAACGGCAGGATGGCTCCGGGAGCGCCCCGGAGCAGGCGGACAACCCGGCGCGGGCGGCGGCGCAACGCTACCTCCGGCGGGGCTGGCTGCCCATTCCCGTTCCCTTCCGCCAGAAGCGGCCTGTCCTGAAAGGATGGCAGGCCCTGCGGCTGGCGGAGGCGACGCTGGAGCGTTATTTCCGCGTCTCCGAGATGAATATCGGCGTTCTCCTGGGGGAGCCTTCGGGCAACCTGGCGGATGTCGATCTGGACTGTGAGGCGGCCCGCCGCCTGGCCGGGCGCTTCCTGCCGCCCACCGGGGCGGTCTTCGGCCGTCCGGGCAATCCGTCCAGCCACCGGCTCTACAGGCTGGTCCGGCCCGCCCGGACGGCTAAATTCGAGGACACCGGCGGCGCGATGCTGGTGGAATTGCGCTTTACCGGGGCGCAGACGGTCTTCCCGCCCTCCACGCACGAATCGGGGGAGGCGATCCGCTGGGTCCGGGACGGAGATCCGGCGGAATGCGATCCCGACGATCTGATGGCCTGCCTGGCCCGGCTGGCCGCCGCCAGTTCGCTGGCCCGGCGCTGGCCCCAGGGCAGCCGCCAGGAGGCGGTCCTGGCCCTCACCGGAGGCCTCCTGCGGGCAGGGTGGGAGATGGCGCGTCTGAAGGACTTCCTGAAGGCCGTGACCTGGGCCGCCGGGGACGAGGAGAGCGCCAAACGCCTCGCCGCCGTCGAGGACACGGCGGCCCGCCTGAAAGGGGACGACCGGGTCACCGGCTGGCCCCGCCTGGCCGCCCTCATCGGGGAGAAAGAGGTGACGAAACTCCTCGGCTGGCTGGGCGTTGCAGCCCGGGAGCGGCTGGCCCCGGCGGACGCGCCCCTTCTCGACGCAACCGACGCAACCGACGCAACTTTCCCTACTCCGATAGAAGCCCCGCCCCCGCCGGACCGCCTCCCCCTCGCCCGCAAGCTGCTGGACCTGACCGGGGCCGCCTTCCTCTTCCACACGCCCGAAGGTCAGGCATTCGCCGCGCTCCCGGTCGAATCCCGGCGGGAGGTCTGGCCTCTGCGGGGCAGGGAGTTCCGCCACTGGCTCCAGCGGGCCTTCTACCAGCAGGAGGGGAAGCCTGCGGGCGCGCAGGCGTTCCAGGAGGCCCTGGAGGTGCTGGAGGCCCGGGCGCGCTACGACGGGCCGGAGGAGCCGGTTTCGATCCGGGTCGGATGGCGGGAGGACGCCCTCTACCTGGATCTGGCCGACGACTCCTGGCAGGCGGTGGAGGTGACGGCCTGCGGGTGGCGGGTCGTGGCGGACCCGCCGATCCGCTTCCGGCGCACGGCAGCCATGCGCCCCCTGCCCGCCCCTGCGCCGGGTGGCTCCCTGGCGGAGCTGCGGGATATGATCAACGCGCCCGAGGAGGACGCCTGGCGGCTGATCGCGGCCTGGCTGGTAGGGGCGCTCCACCCGACCGGCCCTTACCCGCTCCTCATCGTGCAGGGCGAGCAAGGATCGGCCAAAAGCACCGCCGCCCGGCTCCTGCGCCAGGTGATCGACCCCTCCGGCGTGCCGCTGCGAGCCGCCCCCCACGAGGAGCGCGACCTGGTGATCGGGGCGAGCCACTGCTGGGTGCTGGCCTACGACAACCTCTCCGGCCTGGCTCCCTGGCTCTCGGACGCGCTCTGCCGGCTCTCCACCGGCGGCGGCTTCGCCACCCGCGAGCTGTACAGCGACGACGGAGAGGTGGTCTTTCAGGCCCGGCGGGCCGTCCTCCTGAACGGCATCGAGGACCTGGCGACCCGCAGCGACCTGGCCGACCGCGCCCTCTCCGTCGTCCTGCCTCCCATCCCTGACGGAAACCGCCGCACCGGAGACGAGGTGGAGGCCCTCTTTCATCGCGCCCATCCCCGGATCCTCGGCGCTCTGCTCGATGCCGTCAGCGCCGCCCTCCGCAACCGGCCCCGGCTCCGCCCGCAAAACCTCCCCCGGATGGCCGATTTCGCCCTCTGGGTGATGGCCGCCGAGGAGTCCCTGCCCTGGAAGCCGGGCGGCTTCCGGGCCGTCTACGACCGGAGCCGCCGCGATGCCCTGACGGTCTCCCTGGAGTCCGATCCGGTGGCCGTGGCGCTCCAGCGCCTCCTCGCCACCCGCGGCTCCGCCTATGAAGCCACCGCCACCGACCTGTTGAACGACCTGGCCGAGCATGCCTCCGAACCCCAGCGCAAGGCCCGCGCCTGGCCGCAAAGCCCGCGTGCCCTGACCAACCGCCTCCGCCGCCTCGCCCCGCTCCTGCGGAGTACCGGGCTGGAGCCGATCTTCGAGCGCAAGCCCGCCGGCCAGCGGGTGATACGATTCACGCGGAGTAGGGAAAGTTGCGTCGGTAGCGTCGGTTGCGTCGAAAGCGCCGGGGCCGCGCTTTCTCCAGCGACGCCCCCCGATCCCGAACGGCAAACCCTGGAGGAAGTCCTGCGAGTCTTCGGAGGGGAGGTGGTGGAGGGGGATTGAGGGCAAGAGAGAGATAGGGGGTTTGTGGGGGCGCGGCTGAGATACAGGCCGCGCCCTCCACAATACAGGAAGCATTACCCGGGGATGATCGGAAGCCGGAGGCGGGAGGGATATTCGCGGTTATGATAGATTCGCTGCAGGGCGGCCTGCCTCTCAGCCGTATCGCCCGGGGGCCGACCCCGTATTCAGGTTGCGGTCTCAGAGGGGGAAATTGCTGCTGGTGACACTCTACGGCGACTGAAGCCGCGTAGCTTCTTGGGGCACTCTCGTCGCAGCCGACCTCGTTTCGCCCCCAAGGCGCTGTCCGCGCCCCAGAATATTCAGCGCCGCGTTGTGATCCCTGTCGAGGGACGCTCCGCACGCGTAGTGGGCCCACCGGTCGGCCAGCGTGAGGTTCTCGAAGAGGCCCCACAACCCGAGCAAGTCTTTGACGTATAGGTAGATTCTACGAAACACACCAGCTTGCCAGCCTCCGCCGCTTTGCAAGCCAGCCTTTGTGCCAGATAGCTCCAACCTGCATCCAAAATGCTCTTGGAAAGATGCCGATTCTTCACCATGTTGCAGATCCGCAAGTCCTCCAGGGCGATTCGGTCGTTCTCCGCGATCAGCCGGTGGGCCAGCTTGTTGAGGGAGCCTTTGCGCTGGTGCTTGATCCGCTGGTGCTGCCGTTGGAGTGCCTTCACAGCCTTGCGCCGGTGCTGCCCCCTTGCTTGCGACGCAAGACACGGCGCTGAAGGACGCGCAGCTTCTTCTGCTCATCCCGATACCAACGCGGGTTCTCCACCTTCTCGCCGTCGCTCGTGGTGATCAAGCTGCGAATGCCTATGTCGATCCCGACTGCTTTGCCGGTAGCAGACAGCGCCGACGCCTCGACTCCGCAGGAGAAGCAGGCATACCACTTGCCCGCGTTGCGGACGATCCGCACCGTCTTGATCTTGCCGCCCACGGGGCGATGCCAGCGTACCGAGATCCTGCCGATGCCCGACAGCCTCAGCTTGCGCCCGTCGTTTTGGAAGCCGTTGCCATACTCCTTGAACCCAAAGGAATCGAAGCGATCCTGGCTCTTGAACCGGGGGTAGCCCGGTGTCTCTCCGGCTTTCACACGCCGAAAGAAGGCGTCGAATGCCTTGCCCAGGTCTTGAACGACCCCCTGCAAGACGTGGCTGTGGATGTCGGTGGCGTATGGGTTCTCCCGCTTCAGTTCTTTCACCCGGGCGAGTTGGGCATAGACGCTGACGCTTTCGCCGTGTTCCTGGTAGGTGTGGCGGCGCTCCTTCAAGCAGGCATTATACCACCGGCGGCCGGTTTCGAGCGTGGCGTTCAGCCGCGCCTCCTGCGTTTTGGCGGGATACAACCTGTATCTAAGGGTCTTTTGCACCTACAACCCTCTTTGCGCTCGATATAGCGTGGAATGATGTCGCTGGAGACGTTGTCCGCTGTCGAAGCGAAGTATGAACGCGTCCAAAGAGACGGTAACTTCAGCAGCACCGGGTACTGGGCACGCATTGCGCGCGCGGTGACGCCCTTGCGCTCCTTCACCACTTCGGCGGCAGAGGTGGTTGGGAACACGCGCACGAACAGGTGGATGTGATCCACGTGGATCGCCCACTCCAGGATCTGCCAACCGCCTACCATAAAACGACAGATGGAGCCAGGGCTTGCGCCAAGGAAAGTCGGCTGAAGCCAAGGAGAAGTGCGCCTATCCGCACGCGCTCAAGCGCGGCGGCTTGCGGCGCACTCAGGATTCTATGGCAGGGCCAGGCTGAACGCGCCGAATAATAAGCCCGCTTCCAGCAATCGCCGGCCATAAAGCGGGGGTTCAGGGCGCATAGGTAAGAGCTGCCTTTTCAGGGCGGCGTAAAACTGGGTGGCCGCCAGATAGGAATCGCCGAACATGCCGACCTTCCCACTGCACCAGGGCTGCCGCCCGGCCCATTCCAGCGTATCGAAGCCGTCCGCCTCTTCGTGGATAAACGGATGCCCTTCCCCTTCCGAATCATAGCGGCCCCGGCAGTCCCGGGCTATCAGAGCAAAACCTCGTGCAGCGAATTCCTGCCCTGTGAATCCCAGGCGATTATAGGCGGCACGCGCCAGAACCGCAGGGAACGGGCCTTCCGCATCCGGCAAAAAGACCGTGGGGGATAATCGCACTCCGTCCCGCATCGGCGCTTTGATATTGCATCATATTCTGGGAACGGCAGGGGGTTTTCATTCGGACATACTGTGCGCCTCACCTCCCGCCCGGCAGGGCGATCTTCAGATCGAACGGGTCGTAGCGGATGGAGTCCAGCACTTCAAGCTCCGTGCAGGCGAAGAAGCGGGGGCTGGTGACCCGGTACTGCACGTAGCGGGCGGTGACCGGCCCGGGCGGGATCAGGCGGAAGGTGGCTCCGGTGATGGCTTCCTCATCGGGCCACATGTGGTTGACGGGCAGCTCTTTCCAGCGCCAGTCGGTGTGGAGGAAGCCCTGGGAGGCGTATATCTGGCCGTCAAGGGAGGTGAGGACTTCCACCCTGTCCCTGACCTCGCCTTTCATGGCGTCCCACCATTCGTAGCCGTGGAAGTTCATCCCGAAGCTGGCGCACTGCAAAGGGGCGGCCAGGTCCAGGGTGATGACCGGGTTGGTGTTGGCGTTCCAGAGGGCGCTGTAGCCGTAGGAGGTTCCCCCCGCGTAGGACGGCCCGGCCACCCCGTCGGTCAGCTTCCTGCCGTCCGGGTCGCCCGCGCCCCAGCCGTCGGTGGAGGGGGCGGACAGGGTGTAACTCTTCCCGACCGCCAGGTTTTTACCGAGGGTCTCCCACCGGCCCACGAACTTTTTCCCGCCCGCATCCTTTCCGTCCGAATAGCCGTAGCGGACGCCGGGAACCGCGCCCTTCAGATTCACCCGCAGGGATCTGACCACCGGATGATCCTCCCCGCCGGCATTGATCGTGTAGGTGAAGGGCAGTTTCGGGATCAGCTGGGTGTGGCTGCGCTCCACCAGAGTTCGATTCTTCTGCGGCTCGGCCCAGTTGAAGGTGACCTCTATCGGCCTGAACGCCGCGCTTGCCGGGCGGTAATCGGCCTCCATGCGGACGGCGTAGAGGCTGCATCCCGATGGCTCCGGGGCGGGGGTGTTCATCAGATATTTGACCCACACAAAGCGGTGGCCTGCGGGAATCTTTACGGTTTCATAGCGGATGACATCCCAGGGCATCTCGGTTTGCGTCAGCGACCAGGATTTCACCCACTTCTTGCCGCCGTTCAGAGAGTAGAGAAGCTCGATGCGGCTGCCCGGGGCGCGGTTGTAGAACCGCCCGCCATAGGTAAGCCGGACGATCTCCCCGGGCGCGTCCAGCCGGTAGACCAGATAGGCGTCCTGCTTCGCCCGGGCCGGGTAGATCGCGCCCTGGTAGCCGGGATGCCGGGGCGTGGAGGCGATGTTCTTCTCCTCAACGATCAATTCCTTATAGTGATCTCCCTGGAGTTCCGGCCAGAAGACTGTCGATTCCGTCCGGTCGCCCGCCCCGACGTAAACCGTGTTCTTGCCCAGGTTCAGCTTCGGCTGGGTTTTGGCGTTGAGCATGGTGAGGGTCTGCGCCTGAAGCGATTTCAGGGCGGCATGGGCCGGGGCGGCTCTGGCCTTCAGGACGACCTTGATCAGCACCTCATAGGCTCCGTTCACCTCATCCCGGAGGAGAATTTCCGCAGGGGCGTTCCGGGGGCCTGTCGCCCGAAAAACCGGCTTCCAGCGCAGGCCGTTCGTGGCGCTGACCAGGATGCGGGCTTCGTCTTGAGAGCTTTTGAGGGCGAAGGCGGCCTTGATGACCTGGCCGGTGGTGACATTGGCCGACTGCACCTTGAAGACCGCCTCCCCGGCAGTCCCGGCCTTTGCGGGCCGCAGGCCGGCAGGGGAGGCAGGGACGATCAGGCGGGCGCTGTGAAGGGCCTGCCGGTAGCGCGAAGGCGAGAGGTCGGGCTTGAAAACCCAGACGCCGTTGCCCCGGATGCGGAAGCGGTTCTCGGGGTCTGTGCCCTTGCCGGACTCTTCGGAAACATTGGGAACGTAGAATTCCCCCGATTTCCCCATGCTGTGGTAGAAGCGGGTGTAGCTTTCGTTTTCCTTCAGGTTCAGGATGTAGCGGTGGCCGAAGTCCCAATCGTAGAAATACGCGCGGTATTTCAGGCCGCCGGGGTTGAAACAGCGGTATGCCTGATCCAGATCGCGGGCGCAGTCCGCGCCGGTCAGGAAGCCGTTCGGGCTGGTGGCGGTCAGGCAATGGTATTTGGCGATATGTCCCGGCTCCTCCCTGCCGCCCGACGCTTCGCAGGCCCCGGCCTTCCCGATATCCTCCACCCCGGCGATGGTCTTGCCGTCGCACAGGGTGTAGAGCGCGGACAGGGAGTTGTCGTACAGGTGCCAGCCTCCGTCATAGAAGACCTCGGAGACGGTGTGCCGGGTGATGTCCCAGTATTTGGCCTTCAGGCCCATGTGATGCCAGATGGCGCAGTTGATGCCGCTGATCGTGCTGCACATGGTATAGCCGTAGTCGTTGAACTGGCGGATGGGGTCGGCCAGTTCCAGGCCGTGCAGGTGCATCGGGGTGGTCTGCCTGCGGGCGATGTGGTTCCAGTAGAACACGGCCCAGCACCTGTCGCGGTCGCTTTCCCAGCGGGAGGCGATGCTGCGGATCATGCTCTGCATATCCGAATAGTCGGGCGAGGCGTCCGTCACCACTTTCAGGTTGCAGACTTCTGCCTGCGCGAAAGCGGCGAAGCCGAAAAAGAGGATCGCGGCAAACAACGGGTGGAAACGCTTCATCGAGGCTCCTTTCCATAGGGGCGAACCTTGTGTTCGCCCCAAGATAAGGCATCGTGTCCCGCAGGGGCGGGGGTCGGGGTTTTGGGAGACCGTTCCCTAACCCCCCGGCCCCCTTCCCGAAACGGGCAGGGGGAGTGGATGATGCCGTCAATGACCGCACCCTCTATCCCCCTCTCCCCGCTTCGGGGAGAGGGGTTAGGGGAGAGAGGTAACCCCTCCCAGGGGAGAGCGGTCACCCATCCCCCATGACCGGGTGATGCTTCCCCTGATCTGGATCGCTATGGGGCGATCCGCCGGTCGCCCCTACGGGCAGACAAATAGCCCCTCGACTCCAAGAACCTGCATAAAAGAGATCTACAGGGCCAAATCTTGTGTTCGCCCCTACATCGGCCACCGCACCGACCATTTCGTTACATCCGATAGTGTCGTAACGGGCAGGATCAGCGATCCGTTCGCTCCGGTGCGGAGGGGAACGCTCCGGCCTGCGACTTCGGCGGAGGCGGGGGGTCTGGCGATACCGGCCAGGACGATGCTCCCCTGGTGGCCTGCGGGGCGGTGGAGTTCGCCTTTCAGGAGGCCCTGCGGGTTCCAGGAGAGGTTTTTCAGTTCGCAGCCTGCGCTCTGGTGGAAGGTGGTTCCGGCCACCCAGGGATGGGGACGCACAGGCTTCAGGGCCAGGAGCTTGACCGAGGGGCCGAAGAAGGCGGCTTCCAGGACGCCGGGGGTGCGGGTAGAGATCAGAGTCTGGGTATCCCCGGGGTGGACGTAGCCGCCCGGGTTCTGCCAGGCACAGGGAATCTGCCCCAGGAATTGGCCGGACCAGAACTCATAGGCCCAGTAAACCCCTTCCGGGTCGAGACCGAGGCGTTCGAGAGGCAACTGGTAGCGGGTGATGAGTTGTCCCGCCCCGCCCGAATCGGGTGAGGGCCAGTCGTAGTTGAAAAGCGCCACCAGATCCCAGCGGTCCCAACCGGCGTCTACCGGCAGATGCCAGACCCTCGATCCGACCGGAGCCTCCATTCCCAAATCGTCTTTATTGTCGCCCCGGCACATGGCTTCATAGCTGAGGGAAGAGGCGGCGATGGGATCGAAGAGGTCTACAGGGCGGGCCGCGATGCCCAGAGGAGGCAGGGTGGCATAGATCACCTGCCAGCGGTCCTCCGGCAGCAGGGAGAGGTTATCTCCGATATCCACCTGGCCGCCGCTCATGAAGGTGGCGGTGGCGCGGACGCGGGCTTCCTCCAGGGTTCCCGGCAGCCCCGCGCAGAAGCAGGAGGGCTGGAGGATGCCCCAGCGTCTGTGCTTGAAGAGATGCCCGGCCACATTCTGCCCGTAATCCTCCGCCAGGTGCGGCCAGCCGACATAGCCGGTGTTGCCGGTGTCGTTGCAGGTGTAGAGGAGGGGAAAACGGCCCTTGCCGGGCAGTTCCGGGCCGCCGCAGTTGAGGACGAGGGCTTCCGGGTGGCCGTCCGTCATCTCCTGGCGGATGATTTCCAGGCCGAGGCGGGCCGCCTCGGTTCCCCCGCCTGCCACGATGCGGCGGTCGAAGCGGTCAGTCATGCGCCCGTCGCCCACACAGCCGATGAAATCGGGCTTGAGGTAGCGCACCCCGCGGGCCGCCAGGGAACGGATGCTCTGCCGGAGCCAGTTCCGGGCCTCCGGATGGGTGAGATCCAGGGCGAAGGTTTCTCCATGCGGCTCCCAGAACCACTGGCCCTGCGGCAGAGGCTTTTGCTCCTCGCTGCCCAGAAGCCATTCGGGGTGTTCGCCGCAGAGCGGGTCGCGCTCGCTGATGGTGAAGGGCGCTTTCCAGGTTCCCAGCAAGAAGCCCATCTCCTTCAGACGGTCGGCAAGCCACGCCAGGCCGTGGGGGAACTGGCCGTTCTCCTCGAAAGCGTTGGGCAGATAATCCCGCTCCCAGCCGAGGTCGATCTCCATGATGCTCAGCCCCAGGGGCTTCAGCCTTTCCGCCGCGATCCGGGCGTTCTCCAGCATCCTGCCTTCGGTTACGCCCAGGCGGAAGGGATACCAACTGCACCAGGAGACCGGGCTTTCCGGCAGCGCCTGAACCCCGTGTCGCTCCGCCACCCGGTCGGCGTAGGACTCCAGCAGCCGCCAGGGATCGGGGCCGGCCAGCAAGAGAACGTCCTCCAGCGCCAGCCGTTCCCCGGCCTCCACCCGAAGGTCTCCACCTGCGAAGCCGATCTCCCATTCCTCCGGATGCCTGCCCTCTGCCGCTTTGAGCGCGATATGCCCTGACCACCGTTCGGCGGTCTCGAAGCCCACCGCCAGGGCCATCCGGGAGGCGAGATCGTAACCGGCCCAGCATATCTGGGAGGAATGCTGCACATTCCCCTGCTTGCCGGTCTCCCCGTCCGTTCCGGCCCGCGCCGCCTGCCCGAACAGGCTGCCCACCTGAGCCCAGTAGCCGCCCTGCTTGAAAATTCTTACTGTGGCGGGATTCTCGGACAGGCGCGCGATTCCGCCCTGCCGCGCTTCTATGGCGAGCAGTTGCACGGCCCGGAGCGTGACGGCCTGCTCCGAGGTGTTGACAAGGGCGCTGGCAAGCCGCAGGCAATCGCCTCCCGCCTGTTCGACGGCCTGCTCCAGCCGCAGGCAGACCGGGCCGGAAACGAAATCGGCGGCCAGCCGCATCCGCTCCTGTTGAGATTCCTCAAGGCGGAAGCCCCGGGCGTGAAGGCGCTCGCCATTGACCGCCAGCCCCGGCCTGAGAGGGCCGATGGAGAGCGATTGCCAGAGGGGAGAGCGAATTTCCAGGCCGGAAGCAGCCGGATTGTATGCGATGGTGAGAGCGTTATCGGAGGATTGAATCATCTGGATAGCACCTCGTTTGGAAATGTTATCAGGGGACCCTGGAGATGGCCGTGGGGCTTGCCCCCCCCGCAGGCTGCACAACGTAAAGGCAACAGGTCTATACGAACTCAAGGCCCGGAAGCCTCTTTACGGCTGATGGCGGCTTCCAGGCGGTCCAGCAGGTCTCTCATCTTTTGCCGGTGTTTCCGCATGTGCTTCCAGAAGGCGAAGCGCGACAGGCCCATGACCCCGGCAAAAAGCCCCCCGGCGATTGCCAGATCGAGGGGTGAAGTCCGATGAAAGCCGTTGGTCGCCAGCACCAGTAGAATCCACGAAAACATGGTAGGGGCGCGATTGTTCGCGCCCCATAGCGATCCAGATAAGGAAAAACATCCTCCGCTCCTGGGGGAGGGGTGACCGCTCTCCCCTGGCCTGGGTGACCGCTCTCCCCTGGGAGGGGTGACCTCTCTCCCCTAACCCCTCTCCCCGAAACCCAAGGGATGCGCCGGAGCGCACCCTGGGAGAGGGGGATAGAGGGTGCGGTCATTGACGGCATCATCCACTCCCCCTGCCCGTTTCGGGAAGGGGGCTGGGGGGTTAGGTAACGGTCTCTCAAAGCCCCGACCCCGCCCCGGCATAACAGGCATCCTGATCTGGATCGCTATGGGGCGACCGATGGGTCGCCCCTACAAGGATAGGGCCGTTTCGCAGAGGCGACCCGGCAGATCGCCCTCCTGAGCGAAAGTCCTGTCTGTGTTAAAACATCCCCTCACCTTTCAACGCCCCAGCGTCAGCGTTCCCGCGCTGTCCAGGTCCCAGGTGTTGCCGCTGGTTCCCTGCCACATCAGCCAGAGGCCGCTGGCGCGTTTGCGGACGCTCAGGTTAAAGGCGATGGGGCCGGTTCGGGCGGGATCGAGACCTAAAGAGGCCAGGGGAACCTGCCATTCGGCCTGCCAGCGGTCATTGCCGAGGGCCTGCGCCCGGTAGAGAACCCCTGCGGCGGCCTGCTCGACCTGCGCTTTGGGAGCGCCCGACTCATTGCTGCTCTCGAAATGGCCGGAGGGGTAGCCGCGGAGGATCAGGATCGGGGCATCCTGCCGGTTTGCCGGGGCGCGAAAGGCCAGTTCCACGGCATCGTCCCGGCCCCATGTATTGCCTGTCGAGATGGGCTGCAAGGTGTCCACCGGGTTATCGACCGCCACAAACAGCGTTTTGCCGTCGTGGGCGAGCCAGGCGGTGCTGCGGAGGGCGACCTTTTCGCCCTCGATGCCCTGTTCGATTGCCATCGGCCTGGCCTTTTTCCACTCATCGGGATGGATCGCGCCGTCTATCACGACAGTGCCGGTCGTAAGCGGCGCTTTGTATGTCTGCCAGGTGCGCTTCCGGGCCGGTTCGGACGGCGGGGTCTCCATTTTGCGTACGGTGTGGGCCACCGGCCAGGAGGCCCGCCGGTCGTCTTTGTAGAGGCCGATCTTTTCGATGGGGATCGCTTTGAATCCCAGCGCATAGGCCGGGGAATCGGGGCGGAGCCGGAAGTCCAGGCGGGAGGCGTTCGCGAAGCGCGGGTCCTGGTTCAGAAGGTTGTCGCGGATGGCGGTATGGGGGCGGGCGTTCCCGGCGATATTGCTCCATTTGCACATCCAGGCGATATTGTGGGTGACGATATTGCCCTTCGGCGCGGCTGGCTCGTCCTCCCAGATATCGACCAGGCGGGGGTAGCGGCTGCGCCAGGGGATCTCCTTGTAGGGCATCGCCAGCAGGCGTTCCTTCATGGTAGTATCGACATGGTAGCTGGCCCAGTTCATCGCCCGGTCGTCGATGTGGACCGCCGGGCTGGACTCCACGAAGATATTGTTATCGATGATGTTGTCCCGCCCTCCGCCGATGAAGGCCGGGTAGGTGACGCGGTAGAAGAGGTTCCCCTGGATAGTCGTTCCGCAGAACATGTCGTCCAGGTAGACCCCGATGCAGCCGCTGCCGCCCAGGCCGTTGATATGGTGGAGGTAGTTGTGGCGGATGACCGTGCCGCGCATCGTCCAGTCGCGCCCGCTGTAGATGGCCCCGGCGTCGTTGGATTCGTAGCAGACGCTGTGGATTTCGTTGTATTCCATCACATGGTCGTTGCCGCCGAAGGCGATGGCCTCATGCGGGGCATTGTGGATGAGGTTGTGCGCGGCCCGGCTGCCCACCCCGTCCAGCGAAATAGCCGGGCGGTACATCCGGTTCCAGCGGGCATAGTGGTGAATGTGGTTGTTTTCGGCCAGGTGGTTTGCGGGCGTCAGCGTCGCCCGGTCGCCGCCGTTCAGGGAGATGCCGCTGTCGGCCACTTCGTAGATATCGCAGCCGATCACGGCATGGTTCGTGCCGCCCGCGATATCGACGGCGCTGCCGCCCAGGTTCCGGATCGTACACCCGACCACCTGGCTTTGCGTCCCGCCCCGCACGATGACTGCCGTTCCCCGGGAGGCTTCCAGGGTCATGCCGCGCAGCGTCACATGGGAGGCGTCCTGCATGGTGACCAGGTTTGGGATCATCGAAACGACGGCCCGGCCTTTGGCGATAGGGGAGGGAGGCCAGAAATAGAGGAGGCCCGCTTCCCTGTCCACATACCATTCGCCGGGGCGGTCCAGTTCGGAAAGGAGGTTGAAGGCATAGAACCACTGCCCCACCCGGTAGCCGTAGCCGTGATAGGGAGGAGCCACCGAGATGATGCGCTTTTCGGTGTCGATGGATTCCACCCGGTGGCGCTCGTCCGACCAGTCCCAGAACCAGTAGCCGTGCACCCAGGGTTCTTTCTCGCCCTCCCATCGTTTGGGCCGGTCGCCCTCATACATGAATTTTCCTTTGATATCCCCCACGGTGCCGCGCACATCCACGGGGTCCCCGCCCACCAGTCCGGTGATCTTGACGAAGCCTTCGTTCGGCCACCGGGCGACGGTCATCGGCTTATCATTGTAGAAAAGCTCCATCCCGCCCCCGGCAGGGCTGCCGAAATCGCTCATCCCCTGCGCCTTCAGATCTGTCCGGAAGACTTTTCCACGGGCCGCAGGCTCCAGCCGGGCCAGAATCGCCGGGTCGGTGACCGGCTGGAAGCCGTCCAGCTTGCGCCCGCCTGCCAAGCGGACTTGTTCTCCGGAACGCGCCCGATAGAGGATCGGGGCCTCGGCGCTGCCGGAGTCCTCCGCTTTCAGTTCCAGCGCCCGCTCCATCTGGTACAGCCTGCCCGCCACCTCCACCGTCACGCCGCCCTGCGGCAGCCCGCCGTTCCGCTTCATCCGGCGGATCTCGTCCCGCGCCCGCTCCAGGGTGGCGAAGGGGCCGTCGCTGGCCTGTACGTTGGGGTCGGGCCGCCTTCCCGACCAACTGTCGTTCCCGTTCGGAGCCACATACAGTGTGGCGGCCCCGGCCATAAGGCAGGGCATCAACAAGAGAAGCATCCAGATAATACGCATCGCAGTTGCGGCGGAAGTCCGGCCCGCCGCCCGCCTCCTTTCGATATTCCGAGGATTCGACCGCGTTTCCTACTTCTCCGGCAGGGCGGATGTTCCTTTAAGGCTTGCATTGAATCCGCCGACCTGCTAAAATAAGAGGTGGCTTCCGGGACAGCTGCCGGAGGGCGCGTGGAAGCGCAAATTGTTCAAAGGAGCAGTTATCATTCTTATGTCCGATTTGACGAAGAAACCGACGAAGGCGGAGGAGCCTGCGGGCGCGGCGGCAGAGGGGATGGAGCGGGGTGGGGCGGGGATTCCGCTCCGGTGGTGGATGGTCGCCCTCATCCTGGGCGCGGCGATGGTTTACTGGGTCTTCCGCAGCGAAATCGTTCACGCCAGCATCCAGGTGGGGAGCGCGGTTCCCCCGATCCCGGCGCTCTGCGGCCTGCTGATCATGCTGGCGGCTGCCGCCCTGGTCCGGCAGAGGGGCCGCTTGGCGGTTCCCCGGAGACGCATCCTGTGGGTCTATATATTGCTGACCATCGCGGCCTCGGTGTCGGGCACTGCCTCGATGTCGTTTATCTTCGCCCACATCAGCGTCCCGCAATACCTGGGAGCCACCCAGCCCGGCATGGCGCGGATAGCGAACTATTTTCCCAGGTGGTTCGCCCCGCCCTCCGGGGAGGTGATGCGGCAGTTCTATGAGGGCTACTCCTCCGGCCCGATCCCCTGGGATGTCTGGATCATGCCTCTCCTGGCCTGGGGCGTCCTGCTCGTCACGCTGATGCTGACCCTCTACGCGCTGCTGGCCCTCCTGAGACAGTCCTGGATGGAGAGCGAGCGGCTTTCCTACCCTCTGGTGCAGATCCCGCTCCGCATCTCCGAAGGCGGGCCGACAAGCATCTGGCGAAGTCCCATCCTCTGGATCGGATTCGCCCTCTCCGCAGGGCTGGATTCCCTCAATATGCTCCACGCCTTCTATCCCGCCGTCCCTGCGGTGGATATCTTCATCCAGATCGGGGACTGGTTCCCCAGCATCCCCTGGAACGCCCTTTCGCCCTTGTGGATCAATTACCGCCCGGAGATCATCGGGATCGCCTACCTGATCCCCAGCGATGTCCTGCTGACCACCGGGGTTTCGTTCCTGCTGCTGCGGCTCAGCGCCGTCGCCCGCGCCGCCCTGGGGGAGAATATCGCCTCCACCGGCTACGACTACCAGGAACTGGGCATCGGGGCCTTTATCTGCCTGTTCGGGATGCTGATCTGGCGGGCCAAGCCGCAGCTCAAGGCCAGCCTATTCCAGGCCCTGGGGCTGCGCCCCCGGCCCGCCGGGCAGAACGAACCGCTCTCCCCACGGGCGGCCTGGGGGACGCTCCTAGTCGGCCTTGCGGTGATGATCGTCTGGCTCCGGCTGGCCGGGCTGCCGCTCTGGCTGGCCGCCGCGCACCTCTTCCTGCTGATCGCCGTGGCGGTGGTCTATGCCCGCATCCGGGCGGAGACCGGGGCGACCTCCATCTATCTCTTCCCCTTCTGGCAGCAGCAGCAAATGCTGACCAATTTCTTCGGCCCCCGCCTTCTCTTCGGGGCCAGCGACCGGACGCTCTCCGTCTTCGCCGCGCTGGGGGGGCTTTCGCGGGGCTATTATCCGGAATCCTGCTCCTTCGGGGCCGAGGGGATGAGCCTGGCCGCCCGCGCCGGAATTCCGCAGAAGCGCGTGACCACGGCCATTATCGTCGGCCTCATTTTAGGGCTGGCGCTGGGGGGGTATCTCTATGTGGTGGCCGGTTACCACCAGGGCATGAACCAACTGGATGGCGGAACCGGACAGAGCGGCTACCGGGTCTCTCTGGCGACCCAGCAGTATAACGGGGTCATTAGCGCGTTCGATTCGCCGGGCCAGCCCAGGCCGGGCCTGATCTTCCAGACATTCCTGGGCGGAAGTATCGCTCTTTTCCTAAGCCTCATGCGCCAGCGGTTCTTCTGGTTCCCCTTCCACCCGACCGGATTCGCCATCGCTTCGGCCTACGGCATCCACCTCTGGCTCCCCTTCCTGGTGGTCTGGGTCTTCAAGTCCATCGTCTGGCGCTTCGGGGGCAGCAAAGGCTACAGCCGCCTGATTCCCTTCTTTCTGGGTATCGTTTTCGGGCGCTATCTCTTCACCGGCATCATCTGGGGTCTCTTCGGCTTCTTCGGCCACCCGGCGACGAAGACCTATCAGATTCATTTCAGTTGAGGTGGGCTTACAGCCAACTGCGTTCACCTCGAAAAGATTCATCCGGCAGGGACCGAAGGCTCCGGAGGGCGCATCCCGGTATGGCGCTTGTCCCTACTTCTTCAGCCAGCGGTCGAGAAAGGCGTAGGCTTCCTGGCGGGCGGCTTCGGGGAAGTCGTGCTGGCTTTCGGGGTGGATGGCTTTGAGCTTGCCTTTGCCGCCCAGCAGTTCGTAGACGGGCAGGGCGGCGGCGATGCAGTCGTCCACGCCGGAAGGCTCGAAGTTGTCGTCATGGGTAGGGGCGTTGGCGAAAAAGGCGCGGGGCGCGAGGGCGGCCACGATTTCGGGGAAGTCGAAGGGCATTTTCTGGGGGTCGCAGCCGTATTCGGTGGCGATACGGGGCATATAACCCTTATGGCTCCACCCGGTCAGGTCGCCGTTCATGTATTTGGGAAAGGCCGTGAAGCCGCAACTGGAGACCAGGGCCTTGATGCGGGTGTCGAAGGCGGCCAGAAACATGGTGTTGTGGCCCCCCAGCGAGTGGCCGATGCAGCCGATGCGGTTATCATCCACCTCCGGAAGCGATTGGAGGAGGTCCACGGCCCGCATGTGGTTCCAGATGCCTTTCATGGTGGCGCTGGCGTAGCCCTGACCGTAGGGGTCTGCGGCGTAGTCCCCGAATTTCATGTATCCGGAGGGGTAGTCCGGGGCGAGGGCGATGTAGCCGCGTTCGGCCAGGTGCGCGGCGTAGTGCAGGTTGGGAGATCCGCCCAGGCCGGCAGGCTCCGCCTTCCCGATCTCGATGGTCTGGTGCAGGCACAGCACCGCCGGGTTTTTGCCCTTCAGGTCGTGCGGGACGAGGAGGTATGCGGGAACGCGGTCGCCTTTCTCCACCGCGAAGGTGATTTTTTGGCGCGTATAGGCGGGCAGGCGCTCCTCTTCCAGAACCTGCATATCGAGCGGCGTTTTGCGGGAAGAGGCGGGAAGAGGCCCCATCACCAACTGCATGTTCGCCAGGATATGCTCCCTGCGCTTCTGCCAGTCGGCCTTCGTTTTGACCGGACGCTCCTGCCCGGAGGCGTCTTTATAGACCATCAGTTTCGCATGATCCGTATAGAACGGCGGGTTCGGCGATACGCCCATGATGAACGCTCCCAATGCTGTCAAGATGAGATAGCGCATGGTTTACAAATCCTCGAAAAGCACGGCCTGATAGGGGGTAGGGCTGAGGGCGATGATGCGGTTCACCACGACTTCAAGGCTTTCCAGGACTTCGGATTCGGGGATTCGCACGCCCTGCCAGCCCAGCGATTTCATGAACTCGTCTTTTCGCTCGTCGCGCTCTTTGGCCCCTTCCAGGGTGTGGGAACTGCCGTCGATCTCCACATAGACCTTATCGACCGGGTTGCCGAAATCGAGGCGGTAATTGTTGGCGACCCCCTTGGCGAAGGTTCCGTCAGGGTTGCGCTGCCTGGTGTGGACCCGGTATTCCGGTATCCAGTTGGGGTAGGAGGCGAGGGCTTCCGCCAGCATTTTCTCCGAGGGGCGGCGGCCCTTGTTGCGAAAGCCGCTGCATCTGGACCGGATGGCGGAGATACACTCCTGAGAGCCGCAGGAACGAGCGACTTTGTAGTAGGTGACGATGACCCGGAAGGGCTTGCCGCAGATAACGCACTTTTTCTCGATCAGGGGCGCTTTATCTCCCTGCCACCAGGAGGGCAGGCCCCACTTCTTGCGGAGTTTTTCCCGGTGGTAGGTGCGCTTGCATTCGTTTTTGCCGCAAGTGACCAGATAGGGGGCGAGGGAGGGTTTGACGATAAAGGTTTGATTGCATATCGGGCACAACTTCTCGACGGCGGTTCCCTCGCCGCCATGCTTTCTGATTTTGTAAGTAGAACGGCACTCGCGGCTGCCGCAGGTGATATACCGATCCTCATGAATCCGGAGAACTTCGAATTCCTTCCCGCAGATCAGGCAGATCTTTTGGACTCTCCGTGAAGGGTCAGCTTTCCTTGCCACGGTGAAAACCAACCTCCCTTCCAGCCGGAGGATGATCGAAGAATTTCATTGACAAACCGGCTGAATTGTGGTATACTTATTCCGTGCTTCAAAAGCACCTGTGCGCCCGTAGCTCAGTGGATAGAGCGCGAGATTGCGGATCTCGAGGTCGCAGGTTCAACCCCTGTCGGGCGCGCCACTTCCCCTTGCCCTCGTAGCTCAGCGGATAGAGCGACTCCGTCCTAAGGAGTGCGTCGGGGGTTCGATTCCCTCCGAGGGCGCCATCTTTCTCCCCTTCTTTGCCAGCCTCATTCTCGCGTTCCCTCTATAACCGGGCGTTCTTATGGCGTTCCCAACTATATTACAACAGATAAAGTGGTTTGTCAATACCAAATATGGCCCCTGGGCCGATTTTTCGTACAATTTGTGCTATTTCAGCCCGATAACACCTCATCCAGCCGGTCCACGAGCCGCTGAGACCATGTTTCCATCGCATCGTAGCGGCGTCTGACCGCCTCGGCGGAGACGAACTCCCCGGACATCTTCTCCGTTTCGGCGACCGAAACCCGCGGCTCCTCCGCCTCCACCCGGTAGACCGCCCCGAAATGCACCTGGGAGACGGGCGGGTATTCCTCGTTCAGAAAGCCCGCCAGTCGGTAGCGGTAAGGGGTATCCAGACGCACCTCTTCGTTCAGCTCGCGCAGGAAGCCCTCCTCCAGCAAGGCTTGCCCGCCCATCCCTTCGACCGGATTGATGTGGCCCCCGACCCCCAGCGAGAATTTGTCGTGCAGCCTCGATTCGGTCTGGGCCGCGTGCCGCCTCAGCAGGAAAATGTCCGGCCCGCAGGTGATGAGGGCATAGGGGATGATCTGCTTGAGGGAAGGGTCGTCCTCCACCGTATGCCGCCACCGGAACTCCCCGAAGGCGGCGACGGCGTTCAGAATTGCCTCCCGGCCCCGGGTGAAAAAGCCTTCAGGGGTTTCGGAAGGGAAGAGTTTGTCGCGGGGGACGATCAGAACTTGTTCGGTCTTCATGACAACATGCCTTTCAAAAGCGCAGGACGACTTCGGCCTCTCCCCGGAAATCATCGATGAGAACGGTTTCGGCGGCGGGGTCGTACAGGCCGCCTTCCGCCCGGACAGCCCTCCGCCCCTGCGGATGGGGCAGGCGAATGATGACGCGGGCAGGTTTCCGGTCGGATCCGCACCGGATGCGGGCCGAGATCGTGTTGTATCCCGGGGAGGGCGCGGCCTTCAGGGTGAGAGGGCCGAAGTAGGTGGCGGCCCCTTCTACGGAGACGCCTTCCGCTTCCATCCAGGCCCGGGGGATGCCGGGGAGGAGCCGGAGGGTGTCTTCGTCTTCCATGTAGAGCATCCATCGGGTTTCCATCAAAAACCAGGCTTCTTCATGGGTTTTGTGCGGGCTGGCGTGGAAGAAATGCTCCCAGAAGGTGTAGGTTTCCCGGTCGGCAAGGGCGGAGGCGCAGTTGTAGTAGGCTTTCAGGAAGGCTTTCGCCTCGCCGCGCTTCAGGTGCGCCCAGGGATGGCGGCTGTAATAGGGCTGGCTGAGGGCCACGTTACGGGCGCACATCAGCTCCGCATGATAGTTCTCCAGGAAGCCTGCGGCGGCCTCACCGGCCCCGATCACCTCCTGATAGACCAGGTAGAGAGGCGCGGTCAGAGAATCCCGGCAGGTGAAGGTTCCGTGAGTGAACCATTGGCCCGGTTCAGCGTAGAGGCAGACCGGCCCGCGGTTGTCTTCCGCCCAGGGCGCGGCGGTCGGGCACCAGGAGCCGTCGCCCAGCGGCACGACCGGGGATTTCGCCATGACCTCGAAAAAGGAGTCCCGGATATCCTGCCTGAGCGATTCGGCCTCGGCCCGGAGCCGTTCGGATTGCCGGGGGTCTTTGAAGGCCAGCATCTCCGCCGCGCGGCTGAGGCCCAGGTAGGCGTAGCCGTTCAGCATAAAGATGTGGAAGGGGTCTTCCGGGTCGCCCACCTTGCCGTCGATCATGCCGTAGCCGCGCCCGCGTAGTTCCTCTCGCTGGTTCCGGTTGCGCCACCGGATGAGATAGTCGCACGATTTGACCAGCTTGTCGGCGATACCGTCCACCCAGATCTCGTCGCGGGTGTAGCGGAAGTGTTCGCCCATGCTCCAGAGGGCGGCCCCGGTTTCCAGCATATAGCCGCCGAAGTTCTGGATGAACCCGTCCTCATGCTGCTTGTCCAGGAAATACATCAACGAACGGCGGGCCAGATCGTGCCAGCCCATCGAATCCATAAATTGAATGATGGGCGCGCTCTCCGAACCGATGGGGCAGTAGACCCCGATAGTCGCCGCCGCCGTCCCGTCCGGCTCCAGCCCGTAGGTCACCAGATCGAGATGCAGAAGGCCGGCCTGCGCCATCTCCGCGACCCGCTTTTCCGGAAGCCGAAACTTCGCGGCGGAAGCCAGCTTTTCGCGCCAGAAACGGGCGCATTCCCCGCGCCGGGCATCGAAATCCTGGGCGGCCAGAGCGCGGGCGCGGGCTTCGTCAATCGGGCGGTGGGGCAGCCGCAACTCGAAAACGGCGGCGGCTCCGGGTTGCAGCAGAACGGCGATCTCCTCCTGGGGCATCGGCTGGCCGTTCAGGGTGGCAATGGAGAAGACGCGCCCGGAATCGAATTTTCCGAAGCCGGTCGCGCTGTCCAGAGTAAAGCTGCCTGCGCCGGGGGCCGCCGTCTTGAACCAGGCATACCGGGGAACGGGCGCGGTATTCACGGCCTCGGCCCGGAAATAGAGGACGGTTTCCTCCTCGCGGTTCATCTCTTCGGGCAGCAGGGATCGGCAGAGGGTTTCCTGTTCCGGGGTCATCATATTGCCCGCGCCGTGTTTGTCGGCTACCAGAAAGTGCGTGCCGCGCAGGGTGGTCCGGGTCAGCGGGCCGGCTTCCAGGGAGGTGAAGGCGCAGAAACGGTAGGCGATATCGCCGTCCTCCAGCGTTCCCGTGAGGATCGGCAGGACGCCTTCCTCCAGGCGGCGCGTCAGTCGGTGTTCGCAGCCGAAGCCCCGGCCCATCATGAAGTTGTAGCGCGCCGCGGCGTCTCCGGTTTCGGGCAGGGTGACGGGCATCCCGTGGAAGCGCGGGGCGATCCAGTCCCACATCTCGCAGCCTGCGGTATCCTGGCCGTCTCCCCGCAAGCCGACGGCGAAAATCCGGTAATCGCGGCTCAGGCCCAGCCAGGTCTCGCACCGCAGCCGGCGCGTGTGCCGGGCGGCCTCCTCGAAGCTCTCCTCCGGCTGGCTGGCAAGGGCCTGAAGCGCGGTCTGCAAGCCCCGGGCCGCCATCGCATCGGCAATCTGCGCGTAAGAACGGGAATCCCCGGCATCGGTGACGGCTGCCGAGTAGTCTGGAATAAAGATAGGATGGTTCCGGCAAACGTCGCGCAGAAAGAAGCTGAAAGGATTCTCCCGGGTGCGGACAGTGATCAGGGTGGGGTTCGGCCCCGGTTGAAGGCGTGTGCCGCTGAACGCCAGTTCCAGGCGGCAGGGGCCGTCCTTCAGGAATTGGAAACGATCCTCCTTGATTTCCGCTTCGCCCCGCGCCGCTTGCAGCCCTTTCAGCGTGCCGTGCCTTGCCTCGACCGCGCCCTGCGGAAATCCGCCAGCCCATTCGATAGCGATGATCGGTTCCATATCCATTTTCCTCTTACCTGACTATTTTGATCAAAATCCCTTCGCCCGCCTGCAAGGGGATCGAAACCCGGTAATTGCCGCCGGCCCACCCGAGGGACTGCATTTCTATCGGCTCCCCGCGCAGCACGTCGGCCAGCCCTTTGACGCCCGGCCCGGCGATCACCTCCGCAATCCGCGGGGCGGCAAGGTCCGGATTGACGATGACCGCATACTGCCCCTCGTTGTCGGGGTCCGCGAAATTGCTGACCTGCACATCTTTGCCGGCGGAGAGCCATCCCGCTTTGACCGGGCGCATGCGATGGATCAGCGGTTTGTGAGGCGCGAGACGCCGGAAGATGGCGGCCATCAGGTTGTACTGCGCGGTGGGGCGGCCTTTGTGGTCGAGGAGGGCCGGATAACTGGCCGGGGTGGGAGTTTTGACCAGAACGGACTGAACGGAAGGCTCCCTGACCGGCGCGGCTTTCGGGCTGCCCCGGTCGGGGCCGAGGAACACGAAAAAGAGGACGCCTTTCGCGCCCACCCGCAACGATTCCCAGATCTGCCAGCGGATTTCGGGCAGGGTGGGGGTGCGCCAGTGGATGTGGGAGCCGGGGAGCGCCACCGACAGGCCGCTGGGCCTCAGATCCCAGGGTCCCCAGATCTCGTTGTAGCACTGGGGCATCACCCATCCGGTGCGCCCGTCTTTGCCCGCTTCCTCCACCATCCGCTCCGCATTGAAGGTGAAGAAGTTGCGGGAGGCCTCGGGGGTATGCGGCCCGTTCGGGGAGCCGGGGCCGAAGAAGGGGTAGAGATCCACGCAAAAGGTCTGAAGGCGCGTTTCGCGGATCAGTTGGGGCGTCTGTCCCCACATGCTGACCGTCACGACCGGGCGCTGCGGGTCGGCGGCCAGGAAAAGCTGGCGCATCGTCTCCAGCAGGGCGATCCCCTTGCCGGTCGGCTCATCGCCCAGCACCCAGGCGAGGATCCCCTCCCGGTCTTCGCCCATCTCCTGCACGATCCGAGGAACAGCCTTCCGGTAATAGGCGCTCGCTCTGTCCATAAAATCGGCGTCATCCGGTTTCGTGCCCGCCGTGCCGCCCAGGTTGCGCGGCTCGATCTCACCCAGGCAGGGCAGCAGCCGGAGGCCCAGGGGCCGGGTGATTTTGAGCAGCTTTTTCGCATCTTCCAGGCCGATATTCACGGTCCAGATCGTATCGACCCCGCTTTTCTTCAAAAGCTGGCATGTGGCTTGGGTGAAAGCCCAGACATCCTGGCCCGCATTCCGCGCGATCCCTCCGGTGCGCTCCCACGGCCAGTAGACCCCGAAGGGCACATACCCCACAGGCCGCTCCGCCGCCGAAGGAGCCGGGGCGGCGGGCAGGGCCAGCATCGCGGACAGGCAAAACAGGGTTAGGGCCGGCAAATAACGCTTCATGGTTAGACCTCTTATCTCTACCTTGTTCATTCACTATGCAGGGGAGGACGCATCAAGGAGTTACACCGGGTACCGCCCGCAGGCTTCCACCGCTTCCGCGAAAGCCTGGATGTGCGCTTCGGGGAAGGGGAGGCCCTGGTCGGGGGCGCAGATATAGCCTCCCTCGCGGCCCAGGAGCCGGATTTTATCCTGCACTTCCGCGCGGATGCGTTCGGCGGGGCCTTCCATCAGGATGTGGCTGGGGACGGCCCCGCAGAGGGTCATGCGGCCCAGGGTGCGGGCGCGGAGCAGGGGCAGGTCGTTGGCGGTAGCCTGCACGGGGTTCAGGACATCGATCCCGAGATCCATGAACAGGCCGGCGATGTCGTGTATCTGGCCGCAGGAGTGGAAATTGATACAGACGCCGCGCTCCTTATAGAAACCGAGCAGCCTCCGGTATTGGGGCGTGAAGAATTCCTCCAGCGTCTTGCGGCTGAAGAGAAGGCTCTGCTGCTGGCCCAGATCGTCACCCATCCCGGCCCACTCGATCCCCATTTCCACATATTGGGCCGCGATGCCCAGATGAAAATCGGTGATGCGGGAGAGCAGATAGTGGACGGCCTCCGGCTCTTCGTGGAAGGCGATGAAGAGGTTTTGCATCCCGACCAGCATATACGCCTGCTCGAAAAGGGTGTCCCGGTGGCCGCCCATCAGGAAAAGGCTCTGCCGGTCGAAATCGAGGGGCGCTTGCCGGAGGGGGCCGTTGATGCGCGGGTCATACGGGTCGGGGTAGGGGTAATCGTAGCAGCGCGTGATGTCCGCCAGAGGGTTCGCCTCCGGCATCCCCATCACGCCCTCCAGCTCCTTGTGCCAGCCGACGCCCCAGATATCCGTCCAGTGCGAACCCGCCGGGGAGCCGTCGCCGCCGGTTCCGTCCAGCGACTGGTGATTGGAGCCGTTGTAGGAAACATAATGAGCGGGGATGCCTGTGGGAACATAGGCAGGATGATCGAAGCGAAGGACTCGAAGCAGGTTTTCTCTGGGCGTCATGGGACGATCCTCCATCCGCGGGATTGCAGGACAAAGATATCCAGGAGAACGGAAATGAACCAGTGGATGCCGAAGCAGGGGAGCGTGGAACGGCACTCCAGGGCCACCCAGCCCAGGATGCTGCCCCCCACGAAGGAGAGGAGCATCTCTGGCATGGGCTTGCCGTAGTGCATCAGGCCGAAGGCAAGAGCTTGAACCGGAACCGCCCACCAGCCGATCCGGGGCTTCATGCCGTTCAGGAGGTAGCCCCGGAAGAAGAACTCCCAGCAGAAGAGATAGAAGCCGTAGCTCATCTCGAAATAGAGAAGGTTCAGGAGGGGCGACGGATAGGGTGGATAGGTGGAGAAGGAGCCGAATCTCCGGTAGATGGGGTAGTATTTCTGGAAATCGCCCATGCGCGAGGCGATGAAAAGGAGCGGGATCATCGCCAGGCACATCCAGAGGGTGAAGGCGCGGCTTTTGCGCCCGTCACCCAGCCCCAGCCCGTAGGCTTCCATCGGCTGGCGGAAGAGGAGAAGGATGATCAGGGAGGGAATCCACAGGAGGGCGGCGTTGTTGGCGAGAATGTACCGTTCGTATATCCAGGCCCCCCGCGCATCGAACCAGAGGTAGAGAAGGATCAGGACGCCGGAGAGGGCCACGATCCAGAACTGGGCCGAAACGGAGACCTGGTTGGAGGATTTCCTCATGCGCTTTCGCCCACCTCCGGCCAGCCGGTGGCCCCGACAAAGGGAACGAAAACGCACTCGCACAGAGGCGTTTTCCGGATCCGCCCTTCCCGTTTCTCCACCAGGGTCAGCATTTGCACCTGGCGGCTGCCGCCCACCGGAATCACCATCCGGCCCTCTTCGGCAAGCTGCTCGATCAGGCGGGGCGGTATCTCCCCCGCTCCCGCCGCCACCGCGATCACGTCATATGGAGCGTGGGCTTCATATCCCTTGCTGCCGTCTCCGACCACCAGGGTAAAGTTGCGGTATCCCAGCGAATCCATCGCCTCCCCCGCCCTCTCGCTCAGGTCGGCCAGCCGCTCGACGGAAACCACCTCTCCGGCCAATTCCGCCAGCAGGGCTGCCTGATAGCCGGAGCCGGTCCCGATGTCCAGGGCGCGGTCGGTGGGCGCGATGCGAAGGGCCTGAAGGGTGGCGGCCACAATCCACGGCTGGGAGATCGTCTGCCCTTCCCCAATCGGCAGAGCGCCGTTCTGGTAGGCGGCCTCCCGCTGTTCGGGCGGGATAAACAGATGCCGGGGAACCCGCGCCATGGCCTCCAGCACCCGGTCGTCCCGGATGCCCCTGGCCCGCAACTGGTCTTCCACCATCTGGATGCGTTCGGAACGGTAGTTTGCGGTCATCTTGCCCGCCTCTTTTCCCCTCACAACCCAGCCCTTTTGAGTTCGTCTCTCAGGGCGGGGAGGATGGGCCTCTGGTCGCGGATGTCGGCGAGAAGGGTTTCCCAGGCTTCTTTCCGGCCTGTCCTGAGATGAAGGGCGCGGACACGAACCAGGAGGTGGGCGGCCTGGGCGTAGTAATCGCGCTTTCGGCCCGATATCAGGCGGTAGACTTCGGCCATGTAGAGGCGGATGGCTTCGGTCGGGTGGCCGGCTTCGGCGGCCTCGGCGACTTTGAGGGACAGCCCGCCCCCATACCAGCCGCCCATCCAGACGCCGTTTTGCCGGGCCTCCGCCAGCGCGTCCACGGACTCGATGGCCCGCTCGATATCGCCTTCCTGGAGGTAGATTTCGGTCAGGAGGCTATGCTGCTTCTGGTCGGCCAGGCGGGAGAGGAATTGCGGGCGAAGGTCTTCCCAGGCGTTCAGCCCTGCGGCGATTTCCCGAATCTCGGTGTAGCGGGAGAGGACGGGCTGGCTCCCAAAAAGCCGCTCGGCCAGAGCGAGAGCTTCCTTGAGGTTGCCGCTTTCTTTGGAACGGTCTTTCAGCCACACCAGAAAGTCGAGCTGCGGGCTGGTGTTGAGGCGATCTCGCACCAGGCTTTCCGCCGGGCCGCTGTAACCGGCCTCCACAAAAAGGTTCGCCAGGCCGAGAATCTGAGTGTCATACGAATCTTCCGATTCCACCACGGCCTCTTCGATGCGGCCCAGCTTCAGGAGGCGCTCCACCAGTTCGAAAATGCGCCCGGTCTCGCGGCAGATGTTGAGGTAGGATTCGTCATCGATGCTGTCTTGCAGGAGCGCCAGGAGCATGGCTCCCCAGGCTGTCCGGCGCTCCCCGTCATCCTCCTTGCCGGAGGCGGAAAGCTGCGCCTCCACCCACTGAACCACCTGGGCGCGAGCTTCCCGCGTGGCCCCTTCGGAGATCATCGCCGGGATCGCCTGGCCGTAGCCGCCGTAATCGGCTCCGCTCCGGTAGATATCGAACAGAGCCTTCAGGACGCCCAGTTGATCGCTCGGCGCGTCGGAAGCCGTCAGGCATCGCCCCAGTCCTTCGGCGCAGGAGTCGAGCGTCTCGGTCAGGATGTCGCTGTCGTATTCGAGATCATCCATAAACTCGATGATCTCATCGGCCACGCTTTTGTAGATGACAGCGGCGTTCTGCCAGGCGGCGGCGTTGAAATGAGCGTCCGCGGTTTCAAGCAGAGCGTTCAATCCTTCGAACGCTTCGCCGCCCGCGTCCCAGTCGTCTTCATATTCGTCTTCATAGCGGTGGCTGGTGAGAAGGCTTTTCGCCTGCTTGCGGATAGCTTTGGCGTCCACCGGCCCGGAAGGCCCCTGCGCGACGATGCGGGGGACTTCCAGGAGTTTTTCCAGGTCGGGGTGGCGGTCGAGCATCTTGAGGATGAGGGAGACCAGGTCTTCGCGGGAAAGGGCTTCCAGCACGGAGGCGGCGCTCTCCTCCGGGACGACCGCATCGGGGTTGTGAATCCAGAAAAGAAGAAGGGCGGCCACATGCTTGCAGTTGCCCCCCAGGTAGCAGGAGCAGTTGTCCGAGATGATGCCCTGGGGCCCCAGGGTGACCGACACGCGGTACGGCTCGGCCTCCGAGCCGTAGCACTGCCCCTTGAGGACGGCCCCTTGAAGGCGCACATTGATGATATGTTCGTCCAGAAAGTAGGCGTGCCCTCTGTCGAACGACGCCACGCCGACCCACTGGCGGATATCGGCCTCGCCGATGCTGGGAATCATGTCCGCGCTCCTGCCGGGCCTATTCGCTGTAGCCGCAGTTTTCGCACCGGAAGCACATCTCGCCCTCGATCAGGATCGGGTCTTCCATCCCGCAGATCGGGCAAGACTCTCCCTCTTCGGAAACTTCCGCCCCGCAGCATTCGGTGATCATGGCGGGCGTTTCTTCCATCACATTCTGGCAAATCGGACACTCGAACATCCTTCCAGGACTCCTTCCGGGTTGAGGTTATGTTTTATTATTTCCCGAACACCGCGCTTCCCAAACTTTTGCCGTCGGTGATAATGGCCCGCACGTTCGGGGCGATCTTGCGGGCGTATTCGTACTGGATCAATTTCTGGTTGACCGCCAGGGCGTTGGCCTTGAGGCGGAGCGCCCTGGCCTCCCCTTCGGCCTCGATCACCTTCTGCTGCTTCTCCAGCCGCGCCCTCTCCAGCACATAGCGCATTCGTTCGGCGTCCTGTTGGGCGATCTGCTTTTGCTGGATGGCGTCGTGGTAGGCCGGGCTGAACTCCACGTTCCGCAAAAGCAGCTCATCCACCGCGATGGAGTTGGTCGCCATACTACGCCTCAGCTTCTCCTCCATCCGGTTTTCGATATCCTGACGCCTGTTGGTGTAGACGTCGGTGACGGGATATTCGGAAACGGTCAGGCGGGTGAGGCTCCGCAGCTCCGGTCTGATTATTTTCGCGATATAATCCCTCCCTACCTTCTGGTGCAGCTTCCAGACTTCCTCCGGGACGGGACGGAACCGGACGGAGATATCCAGCTTCACCGTCTGGCCGTCTGCGGTCAGGGAGGCCAGGGAATCGTCTCCTCGGACCTCGCCCTCCCAGTGGATGGCGCTCATGGTGTAGGTCTGGGATCGGACGTCATAGAAGGTCACCCGCTGCACGAAGGGCATCACAAAATGCAGGCCTTCCCTCAGAGAAACCTGCTGCACCCCGGATCCGATGTTGAAGATCACCCCGCGCTGCCCGGCCCCCACGATCACGAGCGAACTCTTCAGAAAGAGAAGCGTAAAAACTGCCACTACGATCATAGCGCCTGTCCAGAGGACGCGGCGGCTTTCGGAGGATGTATCGCTCACGGTGTGCCTTCTTCCATCGGACGGTTGCCTTGGGGTGGAGTCTGCGGTTCGGAGGGTGGATTGGTGAAGAGCAAATCGCCGAGGTTGAGGATGGAACGACCGTCTGTGATGATGGTCTGGGGATTGGGGGGAAGCCGCTGGATGTATTCGTACTGGATGAGCTGGGGATTCTGCATCAGGGCCTGGGCCTTCAGGCGAAGGGCCTGCGATTCGCCTTCAGCCTCGATAATCTTGCGTTCCCGCTCCCGGCGGGCCTTCTGGAGTACGAAGACCATCTGCTGCGCCTGCTGCTGTGCCACCTGTTTCTGCTCGATGGCGTTCTGGAATTCCTGGGGAAACTGGATATCGCGGAAGAGGGCTTCATCGAGGATGATGTAGCTTCTCTGGAACTTGGCGGACAGCTTTTTCGCCACCTCGTCCTGGATCATCTGCCGCCTGGAGGAATAGAGGTCGGTCACGCTGTAGCCGGAGACGATCATGCGGGCATCGCTTTGGGCTTCGGGGCGCACCACCCGGGCCACGTATTCCGGCCCGATCTCCTGGTGCAGCCGCCAGACCTGCTCCGGGTCCACATGGAACCGGACGGAAAGCTCCACATTCACGCTCAGCCCGTCGGAAGTGAGGCAGAGGAGGGCATCATTCTGCCCGACCGACCCTTCCGAGGAGACGCCGCTCATGGTGTAGGTCTGTGCCTTCACATCGTACACCCGGACGTCCTGGATCATCGGCCAGACGAAGTGGATGCCTTCCCCCAGCTGGGTCTGCTGGACGCCGGTGAATCTGGAGAAGAGAACGGCCCTCTCCCCGGCTCCGACCATCACCACCGACTTGAAGAGTACATAGACGACCAGAAAAATGATGACCGCCGGAACCGCCGCGCCGCCGAAGGGAAGACGGGCGCGCACGCGGTTTCGCAAATCGATCACCGGCTCACCGGAAGGACGCCGCATCAGGTGTGCCTCCTTGAATGGGGATCGCGTATACCCCCGGCCCCTCGGGCTTCGGGGGGCTTAGATGGTGCGGATAATGGGTGACGGTTTGCGCCGGACTCTATACATCCACGATGACTTCCGCAAGCCAGCCGTCCGGGAGGGGCTGGATCTTGAGGCCGTGGTAGGTGACGGCTTTTACTTCGGCCCCTGTCCATTCGATTCCTTCCAGAGGGCGTCCGGAGGCTTCGGCTTTCAGATGAGTCTCGCCGATCTCGGTGATCTTGAAATCGAGCAAGAGGCATCGCTCGGTTTCGAAAAGAAAGATGAGTTCGCTCAGCCAGGCGACCAGCAGGGCTTCCCGGTCGGGAGCTGAAACCTCCACCGGAAAGGCGGCAAGGGCCTGGTAGCGGGGCAGGTCGGCCATCATCGAAAACATGGCATGGGCGCATGTCTCGAAAAGGCCCTTCAAATCATCGCCCCAGGCCCGGATTCCCTTATCGGCGGTATGGTCGAATATCTCGAAGGTCATGCTTCCCTGTTATCGGCTTCAGCCTCTTCGCCGACGCCGTTGCTGTCGGCTTTGCGGACGATGCGCTCGATGGTGGTCACCTGGTCGCCGTCATCGAGATTGATGAGCTTGACGCCCTGGGTGGCCCGGCCCGCGCTGCGGATTTCGGCCACCCGCAGCTTCAGCCCGATCCCGTTGGCGGTGAGGAGCAGCACCCGGTCTTCCTTATCGACCACCTTGGCATCGATGACATCGCCGGTCCGGTCGGTGATGTTCATGGTCTGGATGCCGCGCCCGCCCCGACCCTGGGGGCGGTATTCCTTGAGCGGGGTGCGCTTGCCCAGGCCGTTCTCGGCGGCCACCAGAAGGTCGCTCTTGTCGCGGGCGATGTCCATGCTGACCACCGCATCCCCGTTCTGGAGAACGATGCCGCGCACGCCCCCGGAGGCCCGGCCCGCGTTTCGCAAGTCCTCTTCGGTGAAACGGATCGCCATTCCTTTCCGGGTCACCATGATGATGTCGTTCTTGCCGCTGGTGTGCGTGGCCCAGCGCAACTCGTCGCCGTCCTCGATGTCGAAGGCTTTGATGCCGTTGCTGCGGATGTGCTCGAACTCTTCCAGGGCCGTTTTCTTGATCTCGCCCCGGGCGGTCGCCATCACCAGGAAGCCCTTTTCGCCCATATCGCGGATCGGCACGGTGGCGGTGATCTGCTCTCCGGGCTCCACCGAAAGGAGGTTGATGATGGCCGTTCCCATCGCCGTCCGGCTGGCCTGGGGCACTTCGTAGGCCCGCATCCGGTAAATCTTCCCCTTGTCGGTGAAGAAGAGGATATAGTGATGGGTGGTAGCGACGAACATCAGCCGCACCATGTCCTCTTCTTTGGTGTTGGCGGCGATCACCCCGCGCCCGCCGCGCCGCTGGCTCCGGTAGGCATCGATGGGAACGCGCTTGATATAGCCATCCCGGGTAATGGTGATGATCATCTCCTCTTCGGGAATGACATCCTCTTCCCCGATTTCCTCAGCCTCTTTGGGAACGATGCGGGTGCGCCGCGTATCGGCCAGTTTCTCCTTCAGGGCCTTCAACTCCTGCTTGATGATCGCCCGAACTCTCCGTTCATCGGAAAGGATCTCCTCCAGGGAGGCGATCAGGCGCAGGAGATTGCGGTATTCCTCCTCCAATTTCTGCTGCTCCAGGCCGACAAGCTGGCGGAGGAGCATATTCAGGATGGCCTCCGCCTGGATCTGGGTCAGCCCGAAACGGGTCATGAGGGCTGTGCGGGCGATCTCGGTGGTGCGCGACTCGCGGATGATCCGCACCACTTCGTCCAGGAACTTGAGGGCCACCAGCAGCCCCTCGACGATGTGCGCCCGGTGCCGGGCCTTCTCCAGATCGAAGCGCGTCCTGCGGGTGATGATCTCGATCCGATGCTGGATATAATTGTGAATAACCTGCGGCAATCTCAGCACCCGCGGCTGCCCGTCCACCAGGGCCAGGGTGATCACCCCGAAGGTCAGACGCAAGGGCGTGTGCTTCAACAGATAATTCAAAACTTTTTTGGGGTAGGCGTCCCGCTTCAGTTCGATGACCACGCGCATCCCGGTGTGGTCGCTCTGTTCCTGGATATCGCTGATGCCATCCACCTTGCGCTGTTTCACCAGGTCGGCGATCTGCTCGATGAGGCGGGCCTTGTTGACCTGATAGGGCAGTTCGGTGATGATGATGGCCGATTTGCCGCCCTCAATCGGCTCGATGATGGCCTTCGCCTGCATGACGATCTGGCCGCGCCCGGTCTCGTATGCCTGGCGGATGCCTTTGGTTCCCAAAATCATTCCTGCGGTCGGGAAATCCGGCCCGGGCAAAAACTGCATCAGTTTCGCCACCGCCTCAGAGATGGGCATATCCATCAGTTCGGGGTGGTCGATCTGGTAGGCGGTGGCGTCGATCAATTCACCCAGATTATGAGGGGGGATGTTGGTCGCCATTCCGACCGCGATACCGGAACAGCCGTTCGCCAGCAGGTTCGGCAGGCGGGCCGGGAGGACCACCGGCTCGGTGCGGGTCTGGTCGTAGTTGGGGACATAATCCACCGTGTTCTTATCGATATCGGCCAGCATCTCCACCGCAAACGGGGACATGCGGACTTCGGTATAGCGCATGGCCGCCGGAGGGTCCCCGTCCACCGATCCGAAGTTGCCCTGCCCTTCGATAAGGGGACAGCGAGCGTTGAAATCCTGAACCATGCGAACGATGGTGGGATAGATGACCTGCTCGCCGTGAGGATGGTAGTTGCCCGATGTGTCGCCTGCGATCTTCGCGGACTTGCGGTGCTGGGAGCCGGGGGTCAGGTTCAAGTCGTCCATGGCGATCAGGATGCGTCTCTGAACCGGCTTCAGCCCGTCCCGAACGTCAGGAAGCGCCCGCGCAATGATCACGCTCATTGCGTAATTCATATAGGATCGCTTCATTTCATCTTCGATGTTGACCGCGATTACCTCTCTCGCTATCGGATTTTCATTCACGTTCTCGTCTCCTGTCTGCTTTGTCGAACCGCCCGCGCCGATACCGTCTTCTTTGCTCCATCATCCCTACCGATCCCATCGCAGGCTCCCAGCCCGATTCCATAGCGCGTTTTTTCGCCATTTTTGAGTGTTTTATCTTATATATTATACACCTTAAAAAGCCTGTTTGTCAACGAAATTGTGGAGCCGAAAGGGGATTTATAGGGGCGTTCAGGGTAGTATATATGGACACTTCCATATCTTGAGGGGCTAAATATTCCAAATATTGTGACTATTGAGAGACAGAGGCGGGCCGGTGTGGGAAGATGGCCGCCGGACCGATCAGGCCGTTTTGAAATGGCTGAGTAATGCGTAAAATAGACGCCTATGAGGAAGCAACAGAGTGAGTTCAGTCGGTTCAAAATCTGTCAGCACCCTATCCCCCGGCCCTGCTGATGCCCCACAAAGGAATTCCCTTCCCCTCCCGCGAATGAATGCGAAATGACGCTTCCTCGTTGGATAATCAAACACGGGCCTCTTTTCTTTCTGGCTGTCTGCTGGCTGGCGCAGGAGGCGGCCTATCCCGCCGATATGATGGTCGCCCGCTGGCGCACCTTTACGGCCCGCGACTGGCTGGGGCCGCAAACCTCTGTTCGGGCGCTGCATGAGGATAAAGCGGGGCGGCTGTGGGCTGGCACTGCCGGCGGCCTCCTCTGCTACGACGGCCTGGGCTGGCGGCGCTTTACCCCGCAGAACAGTAAACTCCCTTACCCGGTCGTGCTGAGCATAGCGGAATCTCAGGACGGCGTTCTGTGGATCGGGACGGGGCGGCCCGGAGCCGGGGAGGAAGGCGGTCTTTGCCGCCTGGACCCGGCAGGCCGATGGAGCGTTCCGGAAGGCCCGCCGAGGAAGAAGCTGGGGGAGGTGATGTCCCTCCTTGCCGCCCGGGATGGCAGGCTCTGGGTAGGAACGCGCCGGAACGGGCTGTTCACCTACGAGCCTGCAAAGCAGCAGTGGACACTGATCGATGGCCTTCAGCCGGGAGAGGGGTCGGCCTATGAGGTGACGGTTCTGGCCGAAAGCGGGCAGGGAATCTGGGCGGGAACCACCGGCCCCGCGAAGTGCTTTCCGGCTGCCGGACAGCCCCGGTCGTTTACTCGCCCGGAATCGGTTTCCGCGATGGCGCACGATCGGGATGGCCGCCTCTGGCTGGCAACCCGGGTCGGGGAGCTTTACCATATATCCGGCGGACGTCCGGTTCGGCATCCCGGCCTTCTGCCCGCCCGGATCGTGGAAGGGGCCGGGGAGATTTTCGCCCTTTACGCCGATGTGTCAGGCCGTCTCTGGCTTGCGACCGCGCAGGGGGTGTCGGTTTATGACCCGACAGCGCAATCGCTGCGGGCCTGGTGGACGGAGGCGAACAGCGGCCTGCCTTCCAGCCCGGTGCGGTGCGTTCTTCAGAAGCGAGACGGGTCGCTCTGGTTCGGGACCGACCGGGGGATCGGGGTCTGCGATTTCCGGTCCGCCGGATGGCAGCGTTTCGCCCGGCGGCAGGGCATCCTGATCAATGAGAAAATCACGGCCATCGCCCGCCGCTCCGACGGGACGCTTCTGATGGCAGGCGACCGCGGGGTGGATACCTACCACCCGACCCAAAACCGCTGGCAGTCCGTCCGGCCCGATGCGGGCGGCTGGAACGACCGGATCGATCAGATCGCGGAAACGGGCGACGGAACGGTCTGGTTTATCTCCCCTTATCAGGTCTTTGCCTGGAAAGGGAGTCGCTGGCGCTCCTATTGGGCCGGGCCGGGCGGCCTGACCGACGCCAGCCGCTCCGGGATGGTTCAGGAGTCTATCGGTCTGGCCTGGGGGCAGGCCGTGCAAGGAAAGCTCTGGCTGGGCGCTCAGACCGGAGGGATCTTTTCCTACGACCCCGCTACCCGCCGGTGGGAACGCCTACCTTTCAGCGACGCCCGCGAAATGCGGTCAGCTTTCGTCCGGACGGCGCTGAGGTGCAAGGACGGCTCCTGGTGGTTTGCCGCTGTCCTCCCGGGGCCGGTGGGCGCGCTCCTGCGTTACGACCCGGCCTCCGGCAAATGGAATACCCACACCCGCCAGAGCATTCGCCCTGAAAGAACGCAGGGAATCCCTTTCGATCCCGACTGGACTCCGACCGGCCCCTTATACGAATCTCCTGACGGCACCCTGTGGGCAGGCGCTCGCGACGGACTGCTGCGCTATGACGGCCATATCTGGCGCTTTGTAGCCGTATCCGCCGGGCCGGATGGCAAACGTGCAGGCGAGATCCGGGCCATCGCTGCCGATAGCGAAGGCAGGCTCTGGGTGGGAACCGAAGAGGGCATCGTTATCCTGCGGGGCGAGGAATCGCAGCATCTTACCGAAGAGGACGGCCTGCCCGGTCAGGATATCCGGGCGATCCGCGTTGCCGAAGGGTCTGTCTGGATCGCCGGAGAAGGCGGCGTCAGCCGTTTTAGGACTGAGCCTGTCGTCCCGGAAACTTACCTGGCGGACGGCAGGGGGGAGGTTCTCTGCGCGGCACCCAGCCGGACGCGCCTCTATACATCGTATGAATCCGTTCCGGGCCGAATCGCCGTTATCCTGAGCCGCCTGCGCCTGTGGCCTGTGGAAAGCGCGGATGAGGCCCCTCTCAGGGTGGAATCCACTTTCCAACTGCGGGCCTTCGCCGCCAATCCCTGGTATACGGAGGAGCCGGATAGCTTCTGGCACTCCTGGCAAATCGATAACGCCCCCTGGACGCCCGAATCGAAAGATCCCTTTTATACCTTCCGCAATATCGCCGGCGGCGCTCATTCTATCCGGGTCCGCGCCCGGAACCGCTGGCTGAACGTGGACGCCACCCCTGCGGAGCGCCGGGTGCAGGTGGGAGGGGCAAGAGGGCCGCTCTGGGGAGCCGGTATTCTGGCCCTCCTAGGATGGGGGCTGGCGGGCTATCTCTGGCGGGCGAGGCGAAAAGGAGCGAAGGGCCGGGCTAGGGGATGACCAGCACCGGGCAGGAACTCTGACGGCGCACGGTCTCGGCGAGCGTCCTGCCGAATCTCCGCTTGCCGCCGCTGCCGAGTACCACCAAATCGAACTGGCCCTCCTCGACAGCCCGGCAGATGGCGCTGGCCGGGCGGCCCTGGCTGATTTCACAGAAGAGGCGGGGCCGGTTATTCCCCAGGGCGTCAAGGGTTTTCTCGAAAACGGTCTGCGGGCTGCGCTCCTCCATGCGGGCCACCATCTCCCGGCTGATCTCGATGACCGGCAGCCCGGCAAGGTCTTTGCTGTCGCAGACCGGGACGATCACACAGAGCAGGGTCAATTCCGCGCCGCTTTCCGGCAGAATTCGGGCCAGGTAGCGGGCCGCCTTCAGGGCGCTCTCCGAGCCGTTGGTCGCCAGCAAAATCCTGAAAGCCTTCTTGGTTTCTTTCTCGCGCCTGGGCGCGCACATCCGGGGCGACAATGGGGGACGCACTCTTTTCTCCCTCAAAGGATAGTCTTTGCCTTGACTGCTACCAGTGCAGTATACCAGAAGGCGGCGGGAGTGTCAAGGCATTGTTGCGCCTTCATGCCCTGCGCTAAGAGACTGTATAGAAACTCAGGATTCGGCGAGTCGGCGCACCATCAGATAGATCGAGGCCACATCGATCCAGGCTTCACTACTGTACGGCGTATACTCGTAATCCTTGATCAACCGACGGTTCTGGATCAGCCAGGCGAAGGTGCGTTCGACAATCCCGCGTTTGGGTAAGACCGTGAAGCCTTGCCCGCCATCGGTGCGCTTGACGACTTCCAAGCAACAGTCAAAACAGTATCATCAAGCAGAAGAGAATCTTTTCGGTGCGTCTTGTGAAAAATAATAAAAAGAGAAACTTTTTTGTCATTAAAGAGTCTAATAAAATATTAAGATTAACTCAAGTTGTTCCCTACCCGAATGGAGGCCGATTCGGGGTAGGGGCGCGATGCATCGCGTCCCATGTGTATCAAGATCAGGGTGACTGTCCCGCGGGGGCGGAGTTGGGGGCTTTGAGAGACCGTTCCCTAACCCCCCGGCCCCCTGCCCGAAGCGGGCAGGGGGAGCGGATTGGGTGATAAAGCATCGCACCCTCTCTCCCCCTCTCCCCGGAGGCGCTCCGGCGCATCCCCTGGGTTGCGGGGGGAGGGGAGAGAGGCAACCCAGGCCAGGGGAGAGAGGTCACCCCTCCCCCAGGAGCGGAGGATGCTTGCTCTTATCTGGATCGCTATGGGGCGCGAGGAATCGCGCCCCTACCGCGGCAAACGGGACTGGCCCCGGGTTAGGTGGCAACTTGAGTTAAGATGACCCTGGCTGCCCTGCGGAGGTGGTACTATTGACAGCATACGATGAGGTATTCACGAATGCTGTTGTCTCGCTTGAGCGATGTATAAATCCATCCGAACTGTTGACCGCGCTGAAGATTGCCTCGGAAATCCTCGATTGCGCTATGGCTGTTTTTATAAAAGGCTATGGCTGGATAGGCGGAAGCAATATTGACCCGGAGGATTTCCGAACAGAGATGGCAGACAAAGCCCACCATGATAACCTGTGGCGGGATCGAATGCAACAGATGCGGCTGTCTGTGGCGCGTTTCAGTGATTGTCCCCCCCGAGAAGACCTCCTTCGCTCCAACGTTTATGGACACTGGCTCAAACCCCGCAACTGGGTCTATGGAGCCATCCTCGCAGCACTCAACGGACCGGATTACCTCGCCTGGATCGCCTTTTTCCGGACAGCGAAAAAGGGGGATTTCACAGACGAAGAGATGGATCTGATTACCCGGTTGCAGCCCCATTTTGAGGCGACAATCCAACGGATTATGCGAGTGGATGAGCTTTTGCGATTTGAGACCATACCCGATAAGGCTGTAGAGCGATTTCAACTGACCAAACAGGAAACGAAAGTTCTCCTGGGTGTTTTGAAAGGCAAAACGAATCAAGAAATCGCCGAAGAGCTTTTCATTGCAGAAGGCACCGTCAAGCTCCACATAGTTCATATTTTCAAGAAAACGGGAACTCATCACCGGTCGGAACTCGCGATATGGTTATTTCAGAATTTGTTGAGCCCGGACGGTTAAAAATATATCTTTCGATATATTTACAAAATGTACCCCTCGTGCTATCCTGTGTTCACTGGAATCGGCGCATAAAGAAAAACAACCCGACATGATAAGGAGGTGATAGCATTGAAGACTCTGCTTTTGGTTGTGGCGGTATTGGTTATGCTCTCCCTCGTTACCTCAGTTTGGGCGGCATCACCACTCAGCGATAATGAGATGAAGGCAGTCAAGGGCGGGTGGTGGTGGTATTGTAAGAATATGGTACCGTGCTACCTAGGCTGTATTGTTTTTGGGGGCGATTACAAAAAGAGAGAGGGAGGCTACTTAACCTGTGGATTTACTTTGACAACTCATTCGTGTGAAAATAACATTGAATGGGTATGCGCTTGCAGATGGTACCACGATAATCAGTGTACCAATCCAATTGGCGAATATTTCTCAGAATACGAAATGGGTTGCATACAGTAGTCGCACAGACAAAAGACTAGTACTCCATCAAGGTAGGATTGAGGGGTAGAGCCGTCTGAGTTTGATCCGGGCATCGGCGGTCGTAAAACGCCAATCGGCCCGGACCTCCGCCTGATTGCGCCGGGTTTCCCACGGCAACACC
>JADLDR010000108.1 GCA_020846535.1 Armatimonadota bacterium
ACCCGTAGGGGCGATCCTTGTGATCGCCCTGCCCGTGACCAGGCCCTTTTTCCGGGCGAACACGAGGTTCGCCCCTACGGCCTGATCCCTGGGAAAAGCGCCCTCTTATTCCAACCGGCTGCTTAGCCAAAGCTTCCCGGCGAGTTGCCGGTAACGAAGGAGGATTCGCCGGGAAAGGAGGGAACCCATCTCTTGTCGAATCTGGAAGAAACAAGCCCAAAAGCTCTACTTTTCCCCTTTTCTAAGCATGAAAAGAGAGAATCACAATCTGGCAATCCTGCCTTGAAGAAGCACTAGATCTTAACCTTGACGCCAACGCCTTGCTTGAACCTCCCTTAGCAAGGGGGGTTGGGGATGATTTTCCTCCTACCGCACCCACAGATTTTGTCGAACGCGATTCGCAGGCCGATCCGGCCGGCTTGCAGCACAGGCTCTATGCCCGCCTCTTGACAAACCGATCAATCCTCTTTATAATGAGGGCAGTTTGGGGACAGGCTGCCCCGGGGCGGCCTTTTTTTGCGATGGATGGTGATGGCTGATGACAGAGCAAGACTCCCCTGCCCCGCCGAACGAACCGGACCTGGAGCGGGACCGGCTTCAGGCGGCTCACCTGCAAACCGTCAGCGCCGTGATTCGCGAGACCACCTCCCTGATGGAGATCGACGCCCTGCTGCCCAGGGTCGCCCGGCTGATCGGGGAGGCGTTCGGCTATTACGGGGTGATCGTTTTTCTGAAAGAGGAAGACAGCGACGACCTGGCCGTCGCCACCGCCTACTGCCGGAGCGAGGCCGAGGTGCGGCGCGGGCTGCGCCTGAAGCCGGATCAGGGCATCAACGGGTGGGTAGCCGCCAGCGGGCAGCCGCTGACCGTGCCGGACGTTTCCCGGGAGGGGCGCTACTATTTTTATGAGGGCATGCCCGGCACCCGTTCGGAGATGGCGGTTCCGATCCGGAAAGGGGACGCCATCCTCGGCTCGCTCGATTTCCAGAGCGACCGGCTCGACGCCTTCGGCTCGATGGATATGCTGACCGCTTCGATCCTGGCCGATCAACTGGCCGTCGCCATCGAGAACGCCCGGCTCTACCAGGCCCAGGAGCATCAGATGGCCTATCTGAAGCTGATGGACGATCTGACGGTGGCGGCCCTGGCGGAAAGCGACCTGGAAACGGCCCTGCGCCACCTGATGGAAGCGGCCCGCAAGCTGGTCGGCGGCGGCCATGCCTGCATCTTTTTGACCCCGGGCGAGGACGACGACATCCTCCATTCCTGCGGCTTGACGCCGGAATGCCCGCATCCCCCCGACATGAAGGCAGCCATGGCCTCTCTCGCGAAAAAAATAGCCGCCACCGGGCAGCCCCTCCGCAAAAGCCGCCTGGCCGCCGGGGACTGCGAAGGCATCCCCGGCGCGAGCGCTCTTTTGGAAGCGAGCGTCCTGGGCGTGCCCCTCCTGGATCCGCAGCGGCAGCCTATCGGGGCGCTCCTCCTGTGCGGCAAGGAGAGCGGGCGCTTCAGCCGGGAAGACCTGGGCCTGTTGAACGCCCTGACCGACCGGACCTCCCTCATCCTGGCGAAAGCCCGGCTCGATCAGCAGGTGCGGACCGAGCAGTCCAAGCTCGAAACGGTCATCTCCTCCATCGCCGACGGGGTGCTGGTCTGCAACGAGGAAGGGAATATTATCCTCCACAACCAGGCCGCCGCCTCCATGCTGGGAGATCTCTCCGGCTATCACACCGTCGAGGACCTGGTGACGGCCCTCCGGCCCCGGCAGGTGGACGGCTCCTCTCTCAGCGCCGAGGACACCCTGCTCCGGGTCGCCATGACCACAGGCCGCCTCCGCAGGCGCACCATCGAGATCGACCGCACCCCTCTGGACCGGCGCGTTCTGAGCGTCAGCTCATCCCCCATCATCGAATCGGACGGAGAGATAGCCGGAGCGGTGGCTGTGCTGCGCGATGTGACGGAAGACCTCGATGTCCGCCGCAAGCTGGAGAACGCGCTGGTGGAAAGCCAGGAAGGGCTGGACCGCCTGGCCGGGCTGTACGACACCAGCCGGGTCCTGTTCTCCAACCTCTCCCTCCAGCCCAGCCTGGAAACGGGCCTGAACTACGCCCTGGACGCCATCGATGCCGATATCGGCTCCCTGATGCTCCTAAACGAGACCGGCAGCGCCCTGGAGATCCGGGCGCACCGGGGGCTGGCCCCGGAGGTGGTCAATGGCAGCGTTCTGCCCCTGGGGGAGGGAATCGCAGGCTGGGTGGCCCAGACCGGCCAGCCCCTCCTCTTCGACCGGCGCGTGCAGACCGATCCCCGCTTCAAGCTGGTGGCCTCCCGCCAGGATTTGCAGTCCGCCATCTCGGTTCCCCTCCACGCCAAGGAGCAGGTGATCGGGGTGCTGAACGCGGCCCGGACGACCTCCCTGCGTCCCTTCTCCCATCGCGATTTGAGCTTCTTCAGCGCGGTGGCCCGCCAGATCGGGGCCGCCATCGAGAACGCCCGCCTCTACGAGCGCCTGACCGTCCATGCCGACAGGCTCTCCATCCTGAACGAGGTCAGCGCCGCCCTGAACTGGGCGACCGGCCTGGAGAATGTCCTGCATATCACCGCCGAATGCGTGACCGGGGAGCTGCTTTTCGAGCGGGTGGGCATCTTCCTGGTGGACGACGAGGGCCAATTCCTGGAGCGATATGTCGGGACCGACGAAAGCGGGCGCATCTTCCACGAAGACCCGGCGGCCCCTGTCGAGGGCGGCAGGCGGATTCCTCTGGCTCCCGAAGGGGGCAGCCTGGCCCGGGCCGCCCTGGAGCGCCGCCCGGTCAATATCCTGGATGTGGCCTCCAGCCCGGAGCTCGGCCCGGAGGAAGCCCGGGCGCTGTCGAGCCGGGGGGTCTCGGCGGTGGCCCGCATCCCGCTTCTGACCGGGGAAAAGGTGCTGGGCGTGATTTCCGTGGACAATATGGTCAGCAAGCGACCTGTCTCCGAGGATGACATCCGCCTCCTGCTCATCTTCGGCAACCAGGTGGCGGTCGCCATCGAGAACGCCAAATCGTACCGCGAGCTCCAGCGGTGGGTGGACGAACTCCAGAGCCTGAGCGAGATGAAAAACCACTTCATCGCCATGATCTCCCACGAGCTACGCTCCCCCCTCCACAGCATTCGCGGGGCGCTCTCGGCCCTGATGCAGCAGGAGGAGGACGCCGCCAAAGTCCGCTTCATCCGGATGGCGATGAAGCACAGCGAAAACCTGGGGCAGTTGGTGGACAACCTCCTCAGCCGTTCCCGGCTGGAGCGCGGCGTCTTCAAGATCGAGAAAGCGCCTCTCCCGCTGCGCGCCCGGATCGAAGAGGCGGTGGAGCGGTTCGTGGAAACCGGGGCCGCCGGGCAGCACCGCTTCAGCATCGAGATCGATCCGTCTCTGGTCGCTCCCGCCGATGAGGAGGCGTTCAACCTCATCATGCACAACCTGCTGGACAATGCGCTCAAATATTCCCCGGAAGGCAGCCTGATCCGGATCGCCGCCTCCGCCGAAAACGGTGAAACGCGCCTGAGCGTGATCGATGAGGGGATCGGGATCTCCGAAGACCAGTTGACCAGCATCTTCGAGCAGTTCACGCGGGGGCGCGTGGCGGTGGGCAAGCGGATCAAAGGGGTCGGGCTGGGGCTTGCCATCTGCCGCAGCCTGGTGGAGGCGCACGGCGGGCGAATCTGGGCGGAAAGTCAGGTCGGCAAGGGCAGCAGGCTTATCTTCACCCTGCCCGGTTAGGAGATTTCTATGTCGGAGATGGTCGGAATCGGGCTGGTGGCCGGACGCGGGCGGCGCTCGCGCCCCATCACCTTGCAGGCCAAGGGCTACCTGCGCTCCAAGGCCGCTATGCCCTTTCTCGGCAGAACCATCATCGAGGCCGTCTTTTCCATCCTGTGCGACCAGGGCATCGATGATTACCTGCTGGTGGTCAAGGGCCGCGAGAACCGGGAGCAGGTGAAGAGCCTGATCGGTTACGGGGAGGCGATGCGGATCCGGGTGCGCTATTCCCCCACCGATCTGGACGCCCATAACACCGGCAGCGCCGCCGCCACCCTGTCGAATCTGGAACGCTTCGATATCCGCGGCCCGGCCTTCATCTTCCCCTGTGACAGCGTGCTGGATATCGACCTGGAGGCCATGCTCGCCTTTCACCGGCAGCGCGAGGCGGTCGCCACCGTCGCCGCCTGCCCGTCGCCCCTGCTCGCCCTGGCCGGGCGCTACGGCCTCATCGATGCGGACCCGGAAGGAAAAATCCGCCGTTTTGTGGAAAAGCCTACGGTGGAGCAGGCTGCCGAGACCCTGGGCCTTCCGCCCGGCGCGGATATGCGCCACCAGGCCGGGATGATCAGCAGCGGCTTCTACCTGCTGGACAGCGCCCGCATCCGCGAGGCCGCCCGCCACCCGCGCCTGGAAGAGATGCAGGCCCGGCGTCTCGATTTCGGGAAGGATTTCCTGCCCTGGCTGGTGGCGGAAGGGCTTGGCGTCTATGCCTACGGCATCCCGAAATACGGCGACCTGGGCAACATCTCCGCCTACCTGGAGACGGTGATCGATACCCTCCACGGGGGGTTTCGCTCCCTGGAGGCGGCCCTGGGCGATCCGGTTCCGGGCCTGGATCGGGTCCGGATCGCTCCCGAAACGCTTTTCGCCCAGGACGCATCGGGCCGCACCCTGGTCCAGCGCATCGCGGAGGGCGTGGTGAGCATTCCCGGCCCGGCCCGCATCGGGCGGTACGTCAGGATCGGGGACGGGGCTATCCTCTCGGAGTGCGAGATCGGAGACGAGTGCGAGATCGGACACTTCGCCACCCTCCGGCGCTCCTGCCTGGGGGACAGCACCCGGATCGGCCCCTACGCGGTGGTGCTGGATTCCTTCACCGGCATGATGTGCGAGGTGCGCTCCCAGCGATACAAGCCCACCGTTCTCAAAAACGGGACCGCCCTGGGCGATGAGGTGGTCGTCCATGAAGGGGTTTTCATGTCCGGCAACACGGTGAACCCCCGGATCGAGATCACCGCCAAAACCGAAGTCTTTCCCGGTCAGGAGGTCGTCAGCAAATACGACGCCCTCAGCCCGAACCGGCAGCATTTAGCAAGGAGGGTCACTTTCATGACAGGACATAAAGTGCTGGTCGTCGACGATGAGGAAGATCTGGTCGAGCTGACCTGCTTCCACCTGAAAGGCGAGGGCCTGGAGGCGGTCGGAGCCTTCGACGGCGAGGACGCATTAGAGAAAATCGAGGCCGAAAAGCCCGACCTGGTGCTTCTGGATATCATGATGCCCGGCATGCCCGGCTGGGATGTCTGCCGGTCTATCAAAACCAACCCGCAGACCCGGCACATACCTGTCTTTTTCCTCACCTGCAAGGGCGAGGAGGAGGATGTGGTCAAAATGCACCGCCTCGACGCCGACGGCTATTTCATCAAGCCCTTCGACCTGGGATCCCTGGCCGTCCAGGTCCGGGATTACCTCGGAAGCCGCTCGGGGCGCTAACCCGCCCCGCCGCCATCCCCTATTCCATCACAGAAAGGAGCAAGTGGGCCGCCTGGAACCGCAAGGCTGCGCCCACGCATTATGAAACCAACATTTGCACGGTGGCTTTATCTTGGCATCGCCTGGATGCTGGCCGTCCCGGCGCAGGCCGTCGCCCAGGAGACGACCGTTCCGAAGGGAACGAAGATCCCCCTCCGGTTTGCCAGCAAGGTCAGTTCTAAAACCTCCAAGGTCGGGGAAAAGGTCTATTTCACCATCGCCAACGACGTTTTCGTCGGCAATGCGCTGGTCATCAAAAAGGGCGACCGGGCGACCGGAAGCATCAAGAGCGTCAAGCGGCCCGGCAGGTTCGGCCAGAGCGCCCGGATTCAGATCGACTTAAACAGCGTCCGCGCCGTGGACGGCTCCGAAGTGCCGATCCAGCAGATCACCAAAACCAAAAAGCAGGGCGAGACCACAGCCGCCGCAGGCGCGGCCAGCATCGGAGGCGGCCTCATCCTCGGCCCCATCGGGGTCATCGGCGGGATGTTCGTCCGCGGCAGGCACGTGCAGGTGGATATCGGCGCGCCCATCGATGTGGAAGTCAAAACCGATTCCCGGGTGAAGGGAACGGTTCAGCCGTAGGGGAACGCCCCCCTCATACGTATCGAGCTAAGGTAAAAGATCATCCGTTCCTGGGGGCGGGGTTGCCTCTCTCCCCTAACCCCTCTCCCCGAAACCGAAGGGATGCGCTGGAGCGCCTCCGGGGAGAGGGGGACAGAGGGTGCGGTCATTGATGGCATCATCCACTCCCCCTGCCCGTTTCGGGAAGGGGGCCGGGGGGTTAGGTAACCATCTCTCAAAGCCCCGAACCCCGCCCCGGCGGGACAGTCACCCTGATCTGGATACACATGGGAAACGCACCCCCCCAACCCCCCGGGCTTCGGGGGAACGGTTGCTTATGCAATCACCCCACCTTCTGCTGGAGATCATCACATGCGCTTCGTCTGGGCCAGCTTGCTGGCCTTTTTGTTGATCGGAGCGGGCAGCGCCCAGGAGTTGCTGCCCCTTCAGGATTTTGAGGCCGGCCCGGGATGGGCGGGCTGGCGGCAGGCGGACGCCGCCGGGCAGCCTGCCTCGGGCTGGCAGACAGGCCCATCGGGAAACGGCGGCCAGGGAAACAGCCTGCAATCGGCCAGCCGCAGCGAGGGGGACACCTTCGTCTTTCATCCCTATCCGGCGCAGCCGGGAGCGCACCGGCTGGAGTTCAGAGTTCTGTCCCCGCCGGCCAGCGACCGCTCCGGGGTGGTTTTCGGGCTGTCGCTCGGTTCGCCGCACGACCTGACCCGGCGAGGAGCGCAGGTGCTTTTCGGGCGCGGGGTGGTGATGTTCTCAGACACCATCCAGCTCCGGCCTATCGCCGCCTACCGCCCGGGCGTCTGGTATAAGGTGACGCTCACCGCCGACCCCTCCCTGGGGGCCTTCACCCTCGCCCTCGATGACGGGCCGCCTCTGGCGGGGCTGCTGCCCTTCGCCAACGCCCTGCCGCAGGTGGATACGGTCTACTTCAACAACCGGGCCATCGGGACCGCCGGAACGCCGATTCTTCTCGACGATATCCGCATCACCGCTTCGCCCGGCCCGAGCGCCCCGACCGGCCTGACCGTGACGCCGCTTTCGCCGTCTTCGATCCGGATCAGGTGGGGGCCGCCGTCCGGAGGGCCGCCCGCCGCCTACCGCATCTACCGGGCGGACCAAGCAATCGCCGAAGTGCCGGGGACGGCCACCGGCTATACCGATACCGGCCTGGGCGCGGGCACGGGCTACGGCTACAGCGTCACCGCTATCGACAGCGTGCTGCTGCCCCGTGAAAGCCTCCCCACCTGGCCGGTGGCGGCCCTGACGCCCCTGGCCCGGGACGAAACGGCCCCCCGGACCGGTCGGTACGACCTGATCGTCTATGGCGGAACCTCCGGCGGCATCGGGGCGGCCCTGGCGGCGGCCCGGCTGGGATCGTCGGTCGCGATTGTGGAGCGTTCCAAGCAGATCGGGGGGATGATGTCCGGCGGGCTGGGGCGCACCGATTACGGGACGAAATCGTCGGCAGGGGGCATCTTCCTGGAGTTTGCCGAACGGGTGCTGCGCTATTACGCCACCGCCTTCGGCCCGGATTCGCGCTACGCGAAGGAAACGAACGGCGGCTACTACTTCGAACCGAAGGTGGCCCTGGGCCTCCTCACCCGGATGATCCAGGAGAATCCGAAGATCGAGGTCTACTATGAGGCCGCGCTGGGGAAGGTGTCGGTCAGCCGGGGCCGCGTCCGCCAGATCGAGATCGAAACCCCGCAGGGCCGCAGGCGGCTCCGCGCCCCGCTTTTCGTCGATGCCACCTATGAAGGCGATCTGGCCGCCCTCGCCGGGGCCTCCTACCGGGTGGGGCGCGAGTCCCGCGAGGAGTTCGGGGAGGAACACGCCGGGCAGATCTTCACCGATATGCGGGGCCGCAAGCTGGTCAAGGGCAGCGGGGCCGGGGACAGGCGCGTGCAGGCGTACAACTACCGGATCACCCTAACCAACCGACCGGGCAACCACGCCCCCATCCCCCGCCCGGAAGGGTACGACCGCACCCGCTACGCGAGCGTCCTGACAGCCCTCGCCCAGGGGCATATCCGCCGCATGACCGACCTGCTCAGCATGCTCTACGACCTGCTGCCCAACGATAAATTCGATGTCAACAACATGCCCGGCCCCTTCCCCTCCACCGACCTGCTGGGCGGCAGCGACGCCTATCCGGAAGCGGACTGGCAGGCCCGGGAGCGGATTATCCGGGAACACCGGGATTATATTCTCGGGCTCCTCTATTTCTGCCAGAACGATCCCGAACTGCCGGAAGCGTTCCGCCGGGACGCCCTCCAGTGGGGCTTTCCGAAGGACGAATACCCGGACGACGCCCACTTCCCGCCCCAGCTTTACGTCAGGGAGGCCCGGCGCATCGAGGGGGACTACCTCTTCACCGAACACGACGCCCGCCAGGCGAAAGACAGCGAGCGAGCGCCCATCCACTCGACCGGGGTGGCGGTGGCCGACTACCCGCTGGACTCTCACGCTACCTCGCCCATGGACCCCGCCAATCCCTTCCTCCAGGAAGGCTATTTCTTCCTGGGGGGCGGCCTGACCAAGCCGAGCCATCTCCCCTACGGCATCCTGCTCCCGAAAGGCATCGGGAATGTCCTGGTATGCGTGGCCGTCTCCGCCACCCATGTCGGCTACAGCACCCTCCGCCTGGAGCCGACCTATATCGCCATGGGCCAGGCGGTCGGAACGGCGGCCCACCTGGCCCGGCGCTACCATGGCGACCCCCGCCGCGTCCCCATAGACCGCCTGCAAAGCGCACTGCTCGCCCAGGGGCAGGTGCTTTCCGTCTTCTATGATGTCAGCCCTCGGACGAAGGGCTTTGCGGCCCTGCAATACCTGGGAACCCGCGGCTTTTTCACCACCTACCAGGCGCTTCCCGAGGAGGCGGCCACCCGTTCCGCCGCCGCCCGGTGGCTCTGGCGGCTCCTTACCCTGGCCCGCCGCGATGTCCGGCCCCAGGCCGGGGACCGCCCGCGCTTCAAGGACGTTCCCCTGGCTCAGCCCGACCGGGCGGCCATCGAAAGCCTCTACCGGATGGAGATTATCGACGCGCGCTCCTATTTCGAGTTCATGCCCGGCGAGCCTGTCACGCGGGCGGAGTTCGCCCGCTGGCTGGCCCGCACCCGGGAGGCCATCGGCCCGTGGACGGCCCCGCTCCCAGACAGCCCCACCTACCTGGATGTCGCCCCCGGCCACCCCGACTTTCGCGCCATCGAAACCCTCGCCCGGAAAGGCATCCGCTCCGGCCTCTGGGAGGACACCCCTGCCTGGGGCGGCGGGCGCTACTTCCTGCCCTCCGCCGCCCTCCAGCGAGCCGAAGCCTGCGACGCCCTCTACCGCGTCATCCTGGAAGGCCACTTGTTCGGCGAGATGCGGGAAGAGACGGCGGTTCTGACAGGGCCGCCGTAAGGGAGGGGGACCCACCCTGGTCTCCTGAGCCTGCTGAACGTAGACTACCCGATCCTGCCCTCCGCTTCGCCCGCTGCGGAGGGCGGATTCTTCCAGCCGTCCGAAGCGAAACCTCTAATCTTTTATAATACTAACCCAAGTTGCTACCTATCCGAATTGAGAGGGGTGGGGGCGCAATGATGAAAGTCGAAACAATAATCCAGGCAGGGGAGAGGGTTACCTCTCTCCCCTGGCCCCTCTCCCCGAATCGGGGAGAGGGGGGGACAGTGCGGTATTTTACCACACCATCCACTCTCCCTGCCCGTTTCGGGAAGGGGGCCGGGGGGTTAGGTAACGGTCTCTCAAAGCCCCGCACCCCGTCCCCGCAGGACCGGATTGTTTTTTTCAACTCTCATTAAAAAGATTACGGGGCGTACGCCCGCAGCCTACGGCCCCGCCACGCTCAGCACGTAGTTGGCCGGGTCGAGGTATCGGCGGGCGGCGGACAAGACGGCCTCGGGGGTCATGCCGGTCAGGATGTCCCGGCGTTTGTCGAGGTAGTCCGCGCCGAGATTGTAGTATTCGATGTCGTGGAGGAGGGAGGCCAGGCCCTCGTTGGTTTCCAGCTTCAGGGGAACCGAGCCGATCTGGTTGCGGATGCCGTCCTCCAGCTCTTCCTCGGTGATCGGCTCGCGGACGATACGCTCGATCTCCTCGGCGATGCTGGCGACGGCCCGCTCCGTGTTAGCCGGGTTGATGCCCGCGTAGGCGGCCCAGAAGCCATCCCAGAGCCAGGCGGAGAGGCCGCTGTAGGCGTAATAGGCCATCCCCTTCTCGTCGCGCACGTTTTTCCCCAGACGGCCCATCAGCCCCAGGCGGCCCAGGACGAGGTTGGCGAAATCGAGGGGATAGTAATCCTCGGCCTTCCGGGAAACGGCGGGCACGCCCAGCACGATATCGGTCTGCGTCTTGCCGGGCATGGGGGTGGCCGTCCTCACGATCCCCCGGGGCCGCGCCCCCGGCGGGATCGCCGGAGCGCCTCGACCGGGGCCGCCCCGCCAGGAGCCGAAAACGCGAGAAACGGCCTGCCGCGCCCGGTCGAAGGAGAGATCGCCGGCGATGGCGAGGATCATCCCTGCCGGGCCGTAGGCCGATTCGTAGAAGCCGGTGATGTCCTCGCGGGACATGGCGGCGATGCTCTCCGGGCTGCCCGCCGGGTCCCGCCGGTAGGGATGCCCCTGCGGGAAGAGGGCTTCCAGGAAGCGCCGCTCCGCCACCGAGCGGGTGTTGTTGTCCCGCTCGCGCAGGCGGGTGAGGATCTCGCCCCGGAGCGGCTCGATCTCTTCAGAGGCAAAACTCGGATTC
>JADLDR010000109.1 GCA_020846535.1 Armatimonadota bacterium
GTTCAGGCCGTCGGCATGGCCGTGACCGCCCCCGGCGTCGTAATCGAGCCAGAGGGCGCGGGCGTGCGGGCCCTCGCCGGAGCGCAGGATCGCCAGATGCCATTCCTGCTTGTTCACGCTGCCGACCCGGATGTCGGCTCCTTCCTTGTCTATCACTTCCTGAACGGATTTGCGGAAGGCTTCAGGGTTTTCCGCGAAGAGGTCGTAGGGCAGGCCCTCGACAGTGTGGTTGTTGGCGTGGTACAGCACCTGGATGAAAGACGCGTCGCCGGTGATTTCATAAAGCTGCCGGAGGAAGGTGAACATCGAAGGTTCCAGGCCGGGGTTCTTGCTGAAGCCCACGCCCATGTACTGGGTCACCGGCCCGGCAAAGGTCCCGGTATCGCCGGACTGCGGATAGTATTTCTGCAAGCACCAGGTATCGATGTGGAAGCGGAACATATCGCGCAGGCGCGGGTGGCGCTGGACGGCTTTTTTCAAAAAGTCCGGCTCGATGCGAGAGAACTGGCCCAGCAAAACAGCCACATTGCGCGGCCCGATAACGGTATAGCCTGTCAGCCCCTTTTCGCCGGTCATGCCGTCCACGGCGGTTGCCTGGCGGATGATCGCATCCAGGATCTCCTCGATTTCGGCCCGCTGACCCTCCCAGTCCAGGACGGTTTTGATGACCGCCACGGCCACCTCGGTGGTGGGATAGTTGGAGGCGATCTTGTGCCGGTGGGTGAGTGTATCCTGGAAGATACGCTCCTCGATGTTGCGCTGGATATCCTCGAAGGAAGATTTGGGATTCTCCAGGCCGAGATGTCGGGATTTGCGCTTCAGGAAGGCGACCAGCGATTTATCCTGTTTCAGCCCCTCGAACGCCTGATCGTAAGCCAGGGCCAGTTGCCGGACTTCCTCGCAGGCGTCGTGCCAGGTGGAGATATAGCCGGTGTGGGGCGGGCCCTCGTACATCACGCCCTCTTTGCCGAAATCGAAGGTGGGATAGACATCGGCCAGGCGGTCCAGCAAAATACCGGCCCTGTGGGCGTAGCGGCGCTCCCCGGTCACCAGATAGGCGGAGGAGAGCCTGAGGATGCCGTTCAAAATCGCCTGCTTCCACTGACCATAAATCAGATACGCCCCGATGAAGCGCCACCGGTGGCCGTCAGCCACGTAGCCCTCGCCGTCATCCACTCCGAACCGATGCAGCGGGTCTTTGGGGTCGGGATGTTCGGTGTTGTAGAGGAGGGAACGGTCGGCTCTGGCGGGGTCGAAGAGGCCGCGTTCGTCCAGGCCGGTACGATAGTATTTTTCAAAATCGTTTTTTGGGAAAAGCTCCTTGCAGTGAGGGCACCGGGCTTTCCAGGGATGATTGAAAGGATCCATCTGCCAGTTGTACATGGGAACGCTGCCCTTGCAGGCAGGGCAGTAGCCGTCCGACCAGACCTGCCAGGCCCGTTTGATGGAATTGCTGAAGATCAGGCTGAAAAGTTGTTCATCGCTGAACTTGAGCCAGGGCTTGGCGGCGCTGACGATCTCTTTCCGAATAGAGGCGGCCCAGGGATTGCGGCGGGCGCCGGAGCGGACGGTTTCGAGAAGTTGGGCGGGGTAGAACACGCTGACCTCCTTGCGCGGCGCGGGCGCGGCGTGGCCGGAGCGAGGCGGCTGGAATGCGCTCAGACCGGCCAGCAAGATAACAAGAGGCAACCATCTGCACATGGGCTTGAAACGAATCCCTCCTTCCTTTAGGAGCGGCGTTTGCTCCTAGGCGCTTCGCGCTCGGGGGCAGGCGCGGGTTCCTCCACCGGCTCCAGGGCGATCACATAGCGCACCGCCCAGATCGCGATGCCGGCGATGACCCAGGCAAACCCCAGGAGCCGCTCGCGTGTGGTCATCAGGAGCGGACCGAAGAGAATCAGAAAAACGCTCAAAAAGAAATTGAATGCATCGCCCTGCCGCATCCGGGCGACGATCTCCCGGAAGGGCAGTTTCTCCCGCCGGGGCCGGCTGCGGTTCTGTCTGACTGCCAAAATAGATGCCTCCTTCTCATCATCACCCGGGATCGAAAAGCATCCCCCAACCCCCGGGCCTCGGGGGAGATTAGACCCTGCGGGATCTTGGGAGATGGAACAAAGTCCCCACGATCCACTCCCCCGCCGAAGCCTAACGGGGAGCGGTTGCCTTTGCTTTTATGCGCCCGGGTTCGATATAGCACACGAAGATAATACAGCGAAAGGCCGAGCAAAGTCAAGCGCGGGCGCTACTCCAGATCGAAGAGATTGATGGCGTTTTCCCGCGCCACTTTTTGGAAGACGGTTTCGCTGATTTTGCCGGAGGCCCGCCAGTCCAGCAGGAGATTGACCATCGGGAACTCCATCTCGAAAAAGCAGATATCCGTGCCGAAGAGGAGCCTGTCCTGGAATTCCTCCATGAATTTCGGGCCGTAGTCGGGATCCCGGGAGAGGGCGTGGTAGGGGGACGGGTCGGAGAGGTCGCCGTAGAGGTTCGGGTAGCGGCGCAGGAGCTTGGGCATCACGCCTTCCTCCCGGACCGGGCCGGTAGGGAAGCGCCCGACCTGGCCGCCGTCGGGCCGGAAGATGAAGCCGCGCACCGCCGGGGTCTCCAGGGGCGCGATCTCCGACCAGAAGACCGGCCCGTGGCCCAAAAGCACCAGATCGGGAAACCGCTGGAGGGTATGCTCCAGTTGAGGCAGGCCCGGGTCGTCATACAGCCCGAAATCTCCGGATACCTGGTCGGAGCCGTCGAAGGTGACGGGCAGCCCGGCGTCCTGGGCGTGTTTCAAGAGATTTTGCACCATGGGGTGCATCATCGGCATGTTGGGCATCACCTCGCCCAGCCCCTTACAGCCCAGGTCGCGGTAGTGCTTGAGCAGCTTATCGAGCGGGGCGTCCGCTGCATTGGTCAGGGCGCGGGGATCGACATTGCAAAAAGGGATGATGCGGTCAGGATGCCGCTCCGCCATCTCCAGGATGTCTTCGTTGGCCTGGGGCAGGTAGATTTCCGGGCTGACAATGGGCAGCACGGCCCCTTTTTCGATTCCCGCCTCATCGTAACGCTGAAGCAGTTGGTCCGGCGTGCAGAACGGCACGGGCAGGGGCGGCGTCTTCCGGTAGGCATGGGCATGAATATCGATGAACACAGCTTCTCTCCTTGCGGCAGCTATTGTCTTTGCCGGAAGAGCAGCGAGCGCCTGTCTATCGGAATGGCGCGAGTGCGCTTATGTCCGGCTTAGAGCCATCCCGATAGGCTCTTCTATCCGCCGAATGGAGAGTTCGCGTCCCAGGGCCGGATTCCTGCTTGATGAAACAACGCACTATGTTCTCGCATGATCCGGCCCCTGGCCGCTTATACATGCAGATGGATGCTTTCCACCAGATAGGGATCGCGTTCAGGGATCGGTTTGGCGCTCCGATAGGTATGGATCAGAGGCAGGATGAAAAGAGGGAGGAGTCCGAGAAAGACGATCCCCCCCAACAGGCCCGAATAGATCGGCTGACCGATGGGCGGCATGATCAGAAGGTAGAGGTCGATAAAACGACCCAGCAGCACCGCGCCGCAGACCGCCAGAAGATGCCGGGGAGAGCGTCGGGCGCGATCCGGAATCAGAGTGATCTGGGGAACGATCCAATTCAGGGACAGATTCAATAAGGAGAACCACCACCCGGCACCGGTAAACCGCCGGGCAAAGTAGATGGATTCTTCAGGAATGTTGGTGTAGTAGATCAGCATATACTGGCTGAACCAGATATACGCCCAGAAGAGGCTGGCAGCGCAAAGCGCCCGGGCCAGTTCGTAATAATGGTGGTGCGTGACGCCGGAAAGCAGATCGTTTTCTTGAAACTTGATAAGCAATATGATCAGGGCTGCGAACCCGCCCAGCAGGAGACCGGCAAATATGTAGATGGGAAAAATCGTGCTGACCCATTCCGGTTCCAAAGACATGATCCAGTCCACGCTGCTGAAAAGGAACGTCACCCCGAACATCAACAGAAAGATAGCAGCGTATTTCCTGTTCTGGAGGGTGTGGGTCAGGTCGCCGTTCTCGTCCTGAAGACGGGAATGATAGGCCAGCAGTCGCGAGAAACCAATCCACACGGCAAAAGAGATCACGGCCCGGATCATGAAAAAGGGCGCATTCAAATAGGCAGCCTTATGGTGAAGATGAGGATTCTCTGCCATCGCCAGAGCGTCAGCCCAGGGATAAAGATATGTGCGGCCCCCCAAAAAGATCACCGCCATGACCAGGGCGGCAAAGGGGAGGTAAGCGGCCATCGCCTCGGGCACCCTCCGAAAGATCACGGCCCAGCCCGAATTGAAGATGTACATCAGCGCGACAAAGATCACTCCGAACAGGGAAAGGGAGAGGAAGAAGATATTCCCCAGCAGCAGACCGGCCCAGGCGCGCTGGGCGGCCTGGGGCGATAGGAGCAGGCTGACGCCGAAGGTCAGAAAGCCTGCAGCGCCAAGTCCCAACACAATATTCCGATGATAAATAAAACGATGGCTGCTCTTGTTCATACTCTTTCCTTATCGGACGGCGATAGCCTGCCGGGTTCCTCCGGCAGGCTTTGCGGCGGGCGCAGGTGAGAGCGACCCTTTTTGAAGAGAGCGGATGTACAGGATGATTTTCCAGCGTTCGTCCCAGGAGACCTGCGAGGCGTAGGAGGCCATTTTTTTTCGGCCCAGGGTGATGGTGTGAAACATCTCCCCGTCGCGCAAGCGAAGGCTCTGCTTTGATCGAAAATTGGGTGGGTTGGGAAACTTCGGAACGACAGGCCCGTCCCCGCCACCTGAAGCGCCGTGGCAGATCATACAAAAAGTATCGTACAGTTGCTTGCCGTGCTTGAGAGATTCAGGGTCGGGCCGGAAGGGGTTGGTCATCGACAGCCCGGCTCGCTTTCGATCCGCATCGTTACTCTTGTAAGGAAAAAATCGCTGGTTCTGTGCCAGGGTTCCGGCGACAGGCTGCTGCTGTGTCATCCCGTTAGCGAACACTGCATTAGGCTCCTGAGCCCGGGAGGCCGGAGAATCGACCATCTGTGTCGGTACGACTATATTGGGCAGCGTAAGATCGCGCCGGGCCATCCACAGCCCCCCCAGCGTCACTATCGGGATGAGAACCACACCTGCCCAGGCCAGACGGTAGAATAGAGAATTCCCCTGCCCTGCGGCGCGTTCGAGGGGTGCAGAAAGAGCCATCTCGTCCCCCTGAACCACCTCGACTGCTCCGGAGGCGCGCAACAGGCTCAGGATATCCTCTGTGTCGGCAGAGGCATCGACGAGGTTGATAGCAAGGGCAAACCGATCATCGGTGATGTGAGGAAGGATCGGGACGGCCCGCCCGGGCCAGAGCTTGGATCGCATGAAAAGGGCAACCACCCCGATGACGCCTGCTAAAAGGACAGTCAGTTCAAAAGAAACCGGCACGAAAACCGGCCACGAGTTGAAGGGCTGGCCCCCGACAATCAGGGGCCAGTCGTAATCCGATGTCCAGGACTGCAGGACCAGCCCCAGCACCAGGCCGATAATGCCGGCCCACATCCCAATCCAGGTCAGGCGGGAGGGCGGCAGCCCCAGGGCGTCGGGTAGGCCATGCACCGGGTAAGGGCTAAAGGCATCCAGCACGCGATATCCCCTGCGGCGGGCCTCCCCAGTAGCATGCAGCAGGTCTTTCTCCTCCCGGAAATAGCCGATCACATATCGTTCAGTCATGGCTTGCTCCTGCGGAAGACTCAGACCGGGCATAGTGCAGCACCCCTTTTATCTCGCAGATGGAGATCACGGGCAGCACCCGGACGAAAAGCAAAAACAGGCAGAAGAACAGGCCGAAAACACCCACCAATATCGCCACCTCGTTCCATGTGGGTATATACATCGTCCAACTGCTGGGCAAAAAGTCGCGGTGCAAAGAGGTCACGATGATTACGAACCGCTCAAACCACATACCAACCGTCACAAAGGCGCAGACAGCGAACATCGCGACAGGCGTACGCCTCGCCCAACGCAGCCAGAGGAACTGGGGCGCGACCACGTTGCAGGAGACCATAATCCAATAGGCCCATTTGTAAGGGCCGGAGGCGCGGTTCATGAAGGCGGCCATTTCATAGGTATTGCCGCTATACCAGGCCATGAAGAACTCGGTGGCATAGGAAAAGCCTACGACCAGGCTTGACAGCAGGAGGATTTTGCTCATCTGGCTCAGATGCAGCGGGGTGATATAATCCTCCAGGCCCATGACCTTACGCGTAATGATCAGCAGGGCCAGTACCATGGCGAAACCCGAAAAAATAGCGCCTGCAACGAAGTAGGGCGGGAAGATGGTCGCATGCCAGCCGGGAATGACCGAAGTGGCGAAGTCGAAGCTCACGATGGTATGAACCGAAACAACCAGCGGGGTCGCCAGAACCGCAAGCAGGGCGTAAATTGTTTCATAGCGGTGCCAAACCCGGGCCGATCCATGCCAGCCGTAGCACAGAAGGCCCAGTATCGCCTTCTGCCATCGGGAGGTGGTTCTGTCCCGGAGAGTCGCCAGATCGGGAACCATCCCGATGTACCAGAAAATCAAGGAGATGGTGAAATAAGTGGATATGGCGAAAAAGTCCCAGAGCAACGGGCTCCGAAAATTCACCCAGAGAGTGCCCCGGTTGTTCGGATAGGGCAGTATCCAGTAGAAATACCACGGCCGCCCCATATGGATCAGGGGGAACAGCCCGGCGCACATGACGGCGAAGATGGTCATGGCTTCCGCTGCCCGGTTGATGGAGGTGCGCCATCGTTGCCGGAAGAGGAAGAGAACGGCGGAGATGAGGGTTCCGGCATGGCCGATCCCAATCCAGAAGACGAAGTTGGTGATATCGAATCCCCATCCCACCGTCCGGTTCAGGCCCCAGGCCCCGATCCCGACCATCATTTCGTAGACGATGGCCGCGACCCCGATCAGAAAAGCGGATGCCGAGATCAAAAAGGCGATCCACCAGGCCGCGCCGGGCCTCTTCCCGACCAAACGGGCGATATCGTCGGTAACCTCCCCCAGCGCCTTCGGGGATCCTACCAGAGGCTGTCTGAGTTCTGATACAGGCATATCGGCCATAATCTATCCCACCTCTTCTTCGTCACGGTTGCGAACCCGAGCCAGATAATGAACGGACGGCTGCCGATTCAATTCCTCCAGAACACGAAAACTGCGGGAAGAAGCGGCTAGCCTGGAGACGCGGCTTTTCGGGTCTGCCAGGTTTCCGAAAACAATCGCATCGGCAGGGCAGCTCTGTTCGCAGGCAGTCCGCACCTCCCGGTCGGCCACCTCGCGCTCTTCCTGGCGAGCCCTGATGCGGGCCGCCTGGATCCGTTGGATGCAGAAGCTGCACTTTTCCATCACCCCGCGGCTTCTGACGATGACATCGGGATTGAGCGCCAGATTCTGGGTCAGGTCGTTCTTGATGTTGTTGAAGAAGTTGAACCGCCTGACTTTATAGGCGCAGTTGTTGGCGCAATAACGGGTTCCGACGCACCGGTTGTACACCTGGACGCTCAAACCCTGATTGTCATGCACAGTCGCCAGCACCGGGCAGACGGTTTCACAGGAGGCGTTGCCGCAATGCTGGCAGAGCATCGGCTCATAAACCACATCGGGATCATCGGGATCGCCTTTGTAATAGCGGTCGATGCGGAGCCAGTGCATCTCCCGAGAGTGCCGCACCTCCTCCGGACCGACAACCGGGATATTGTTTTCGACATTGCAGGACATCACGCAGCCGGAGCAACCGATACATTTGGTGAGATCGATGACCATTCCCCATTTATAATCCGGATACTCGTGCGCCCCCCAGAGATCGGCTGCCTCTTCGGCTCTGTGGTCTTCCCCATGGTCCGATTGATGATGCTGGCTGTAGAGCATTTCCTTCACGATTTGCCGCCCCTCCAGGGAACTATGAACCTGGGTCAGGGCCAACGCCGTTTCTTGCCCCAATGCCGTCAGCGATTTCACCTGGGCCGATGTCAGGCGGGCATGCCCTGTCGTTATCAGAGGATAGACATTCACGCCGATCCCGCTGCCGATAGGACCTGCCTGGGACCTGCCATACCCGAGCGGAACGGAGACCGTGCCCGGATGCTGGCCGGGCTGGATGTGGGCAGGCAGGCTTACCTTGCGGCCCTCTGTTTCGATTTCAACCCACTGCCCCTCCCGGATCCCCTTTTCCGAGGCCATCGCTGGAGCGATAGCGGCATAGTTGCCCCAGGTGATCTTGGTTACCGGGTCGGGAAGTTCCTGAAGCCAGGGATTGTTGGCAGCCGCGCCGTCATGCATGGAAATCGGCTCGAAAACTTCGACCTCCAGGCCGGTTGCCCTCGGGCGGCTCGCGCAATGGCGGGCAGCTTGCACGGCCTTGGGCCATTGGAAGGGGCCCCCCTTCTGAGGAGGCGGCGGCGTCTCGAGGAATCCCTGCTGAAGCATCGCCTCCCAGAAGGACCCGAAATCTTGACGCTTGTTCTGAAGGGGAAAAACAGCCTTCTGCCAGTGGCTCCGGAGGTAGTCGTGGAATGTGACCGATTTCCTGCTCCACCTCAAGAGGCTGTCTTCGAAGGCGCGTGTATCGTAAAGGGGCTGTAATGTCGGCTGATACAGGCTGAATCGCCCGGCCTGCGGCTCCGCGTCTCCCCAGGTCTCCATCGGGTGGCTGGCCGGACAGTGCCATTTCGCCAAAGCCGCGGTCTCATCGGAGGCCACGGCCGTGGAGACGGAACAGGCCACCTGCTTGAGACCCTCGGCAAAGGCTTCGGCGTCCGGAAATGCATAAGCCGGATTGCATCCGTGAACCAGGAGGACCGAGACCTTCCCCTGCCGCATCTCCTCAATGAGCCGGGATATATCGGCGGTCCGGCCCGCATACCGATTGTCGGGCCGGGTAAGAGTGATCGTGCGCCCGATATTGCCCAGCAGCTCGTTCAGGGCGATGACCGCCAGCTGCACCTGATCGTCTCCGGAGTCGGAGATGATCAGGCTCTTTCCGCGTCCGAGCGCAAGAGCGTCAGCGGTTTTGTCCAATCGCCGCTTTCCCTCCGGGGAAAGGTCGGGCAACGGCAGCCCTTTCAATGCCTGGACCTCGGCATGGGCGGCTCCGGTCTTTTGGGCCACTCGCGCCAGCAGCGAGGCCACATAAAGAGCCTGCTCGGAAGGCGCGATCCGGTGGCGGTAGTCGGCGCTGCTTCCGGTCAACGACAGGCGGGATTCGAACTGGAAGTGCCGCGACATATGCGCTTTCGGCTCGGGCAGGCTGCGCCCGGAGGCGTACTGCTTGATGAACTCGACCGGAGAAAGCCATGTGCCGAGAAAGTCAGCCCCGAAGCCGACGATCACCTCTGCCCGGTCGAAGCGGTATCCGGGAATGATCGGCTGCCCGTAGGCCAGCCGGTGCGCCTCGCGTAAGGATTCGTAAGGAACGTGATCGTAGACGATATGCTCCCCGTTACCGAAGGCGGACAGAAATTCAGCGACGAGCGCCCTGGTCGCAGGGCCGGTGAGGGTCGATGTCAGGACAACCACTTTGCCGCCTGCCGCTCGCGCGGACGCAAGCGCCCGGGCGATCTGCCGGTCCGCCTGCTCCCAGGTAGCGGGCTTTGCGCCCTCTGCCGGGCTTTTCTGCCGGTAGGGATCGTAAAGGCTCAGGACCGAGCCCTGCCCCGCGGCACAGAGGCCGCCTCTGGAGACGAGATGCCCCGGGTTGCCCTCGAATTTGATGGGACGCCCATCCATCACTTTCGCCAGAGCGCCGCAAGCCGCGCCGCATCCGTGGCAGGTGGTGGCGTACCAATTCGCCACGCCGGGCGTTACCCCGTCCGGCTGATGGACATAAGGGATGATTTTCTCAACGGGCCTGCGGCAGCTCGACAACACACCGGTTGCCAGCGAAAGGCCCATCAGTTTGAGAAACGAACGGCGATCTACCGCCGGACGGCTGTGAAGGATGGAACGAACGTCGGATTCATCCGGGCTGGCTTGCATTTGTTCGGAGAGATCCTCAAGACTCGTCCAGTAGCGATTATCGGTCGGGTTTTTCATCATGCACTCCCGAAATAGGCGATCAATAATGGCAGGTGGAGCATTCCACCTGCGCCTGGACATTCTTCATGCCCTTCGGCGGGTTTTTCGTGTATTGGCGATGACATTGGACGCACCAGCCCATGCTCATGTGGCGTGTCTGTTCGACGCGGGCCATAGTTTCCACGGGGCCGTGGCAGGTCTGACAGGCCACCCCTTTGGTCACATGGGCGCTGTGGTTGAAGCGCACAAAATCAGGCACTTTATGAATGCGAATCCATTCAACGGGCCGATTTCGCTTGACAGCATCGGCGATCTTCCGAACCTCCGGCGAAGCTTTCAATACCTGGGAATGGCAGTTCATACAAACAGCGTCGGCCGGGACACCGGCCACCGGGCTTTTTCGCGCGCCCGCATGACAGTATTCGCAGGGAATAGCGTTGTCTTTGGCGTGAACCTTATGCGAAAACTCGATAGGCTGCCGGGGAGAATAGCCGGTCTGATTACCGATCCAGGCGTATTGCCTGGGATTGTAGAGCAGGATACCTCCTCCCACTGTCAGGACAAGCGATATGATGGCTCCGGTTTGAAGATTCATAGCATTCCCTGTTTTCGCATCTCTCGTTTATGACGATGGTCTATCAGCAGCCATATTGCTACGGCGGTTTCCAGTCGGCTTTATGAAAACGGCATAATTCAACGCCAGGCAGGCGATGCAAAAGGCCGAAAGGAGTATGAAGCCCAGATCATAGGATCCGGCATACGTTTTGATATAGCCCAGAGCAAGCGGGGGGAAGAACCCCCCCAATCCGCCCATAGCACCGACCAGGCCCGTCACCGTGCCGGTATCCCGGGGGAAATACTGGGGCACCAGCTTGAAAACCGCGCCGTTCCCCAGCCCGATAAAAAAGGCCACCCCCAGAGCGCCGAGGGTGAAGGGAACCATCTGCTCCCGAGTCAGACCGAGGGCCAGGAGAGAAGCCCCGGAAAAGACTATAAGAAGCATTTTTGCTCCTCCGACCCGGTCGCTGAGCCAGCCGCCCACAGGGCGCATCAGAGTTGCCAGCAGGACGAACCCGGCCACCCTCATGCCTGCATCCTGCCGGGTCAGATGGAATATCTCCTGCAGCAGCTTGGGCAGCCCGATGCTGAGCGCCACAAAGCCTCCGAAGGTCACAAAATAAAACAGGCCGAGGAGCCATGAAAGAGGCTGCCGGTACAGCACGCGCGCCATTTCGCCGAGGCTTTTGGGGCGGGCCGCCGCAGGCGCGTTTCTGGCAAAGCACAGAAAAACGATACCCCAGAGGAGAGCGACCGCGGCGAAGAGCCGGCAGGTGACCTGCCAGCTCCAGAGCGATGACAGAACGGGAACGCTGAAAAGGGCGATGCTCTGACCGACGTTGCCCGCGCCATAGATTCCGAGCGCCAGCCCCTGCTTCTCAGGGGGAAACCATTTGGAGGTAAAGGCCACCCCGACCGAGAAGGAGGTTCCGGCCATACCCAGCACCAGCCCCCAGATGAGGAGACCGTTGTAGCTGCTAACCATACTGAGCATGAGGGCCGGAACAGCAATAAACAGGAGGAGCAGCCCGAAGACGATCCGCCCGCCGTAGCGGTCGGCCAGCATCCCCATCGGCAGGCGGAGGATCGAGCCAAGGATAACGGGAATGGCGATCAGCAGCCAGATTTGTCCTTCGGTCAGGGCCATCTCGGTCTGGAAGGTTTTGGCCATGGGCGAGATCATACCCCAGACGGCGAACGCGATGGCAAAGGCCAGCGTAGAGAGCGAGAGCGATCTGGCGGCTCCCGAGTGATTCATCCCTGTATTCTCCTAATCCTGCCCCGGATGGCGATTCCAGATAACGACCTGCGGCGGCCTCCAGATATATTGCCAGGGCACGACCAAAATATGCACCAGGCGTGAAAAGGGCAGGACCGCCAGAAAAACGAAAGCGCCTACGATATGCAGCTTGACTGCCAGAGGCAGCGGAACCAGCAGGTTGATATTCGGCTTCAATAGAAAGAGCGATTGCAGATATGGTGCCAGAATGATGGCGAACCAGTTCGACCCCCAGCGCAGCGTCAGGGCGATATAAACGCCCAGGCTGACCTGGATCAGCAGAACGAGCAGAATCACGACATCCATTGGAGAGGTGACAGCCCGAATGCGCGGGTTGCCGAAGCGCCGGACGATCAGGTTGATCAGCCCGATCAGGGTCAGCAGGCCGCCGATCAGGGCCGTTGACTCCAGGATATAAAGCCGGGCCGGGACGCTGTTGAACCAGAGAATTTTCCTGGGGAAGAGAAAGGCCACGAAATGACCGGTCAGCACCCAAAGGATACCGTAGTGCCAGGGAACCGATCCCAGAAAAAGGCGATCTCCCTCCAGGAATTGTGAGGACAGGCTGGAATAGCTGAACCGCCTCTGCCTGTATCGGCGGATGGATTCGACGAGCATGACCGAGACAGCCATGTAGGGGAACAATTGAAAGAAGACGATATCCAACATATCACTTTCCCCCTGCCTTGATATCGTGGCCGAGAACCAGAGAAAGAGCCTGCAAGACGCCGCGATAGGGGTGGCGGTCTTCCTTGAAATTCGCGACCATTTTCTCCAATACGGGACGGAGGCATTCCGTGACCATATCGGTATAGACTTCAGTGCCTTCGATACGAGCCAGCCATCGCAAAACGACCGGCAAGTGGTCCGGAAGCTCAGTGGATTCCGCCAGGCCCGCTTCCTCCTGGCCTTCCCTCAGCATCACCAGGAAGATTCCTCTCTGGTAATCCTCCCCAAAAAGGTAATACCCCACATCCAGCGGGCAGGCCGGGTTCAGGTCGAAAGTCTGCGTATACAGCTCTCGAAGGGCGTCGGTGGAGCTGTCGGCCATCAAGCCGCGCCATTCGGCCAACCGATTTGCCGCTTCGGGTAAGCGTGGCGAGAGCGCCTCCAGGCACGCTTGGAGCCGGTCCGGGGTGCAGTCGCCCGGATAATCCAGAAGATCGGCGAACATCTCCAGGAGGGCGCAAGTTTCCGCAGAGGAATCACGCTCCGACATCGGATCGACGGATAGAGAGACCATCTTCACAATCCTCTCGCCGGCTTTTCGGTCAAGCCGAGGCCGGCCTCTCCTTTGACGCCCCATAGATCCGTATTGAGCATCTCCTCCGCCTCTTCCCGATGGCTGGGAGGGATGACGAAGCGTTCCTTGTCGGAGGCCAGGGCGGTCATACGGTAGACGGCCTCCAGCTCGCCCGGGCTGCTTCCGATCTCGGACATCATAGCGGAAACGATTTCAGGCTCCACATCGCCGACCGTTTTCTGGCGCTGGTAGAGGCGGACGGTCAGCAGTTTCTTCAGCGCATAGCGAACGTGTCCGTCGTTGCCTGCGGCAAAGAGCCGTGAAAGGTAGCGGATCGGGGCGCGAAGCTGATCTACGGAGCCAAACAGCCCTTCGGCGGAGGAATCGTAGGTGCCGTTCTGCACGGTCGCCATGACGGGCTGCAAGGGGGGCACGTAAAAGAGCATCGGCAGAGTGCGGTGTTCCGCATGAAGCGGCAGGGCAAGTTTCCAATCCTTGACATATTTGTAGACCGGAGAAAGCCGGATATAATGGAGCATTGTCTCATCGATACCGTTGGCTTTGGCGCCAGCGATCACTTCAGGATCGGAAGGGTCGAGAAGAATGCTGCGATGGGCATCCACCAGGTCCTCATCCTTGACACTGACAGCGTCCACCATCCGGTCGGCATCATAGAGCAAACCGCCCAGGTAGCGGATCCGCCCCACACAGGAATGGAAGCAGGCCGGGGCCTGGCCTGTCTCGATGCGGGGGAAGCAGAGAATGCACTTTTCTGATTTACCGGTCGACCAGTTGTAGAAAGTCTTCTTGTAGGGGCAGGCCGTCACGCAGAAACGCCACCCGCGGCAGACCTCCTGGTTGATGAGAACGATCCCATCCTCTCCGCGCTTGTAGATCGCCCCGGACGGGCAAGCGGCAACGCAGGCCGGATTCAAGCAGTGATTGCAAATGCGCGGCAGATAAAAAAAGACCATTCGTTCCAGCTCGAAAAGGGCTTTTTTCTCTTCAGGGCTGACGCTCTCCAGGTTGGGGTCGTTTTCGGCATAGAGAGGCGACCCGCCCAGATCGTCGTCCCAGTTCGGCCCGGCTTCGATATCGATGGGCTTGCCGGTAATCATGGAGATCGGTCGGGCGGTCGGCTGGTCGGCCCCTTCTTTCGCATCGAACAAATCCTGATAGCGATAGGTGAAAGGCTCGTAGTAGTCATCGATGGTGGGCAGGTTCGGATTGTAAAAGATGTTGCCGAATTCTTTCCCCTTGTTGGATCCTCGCAGCCGGGGCTTGCCCTCCTCATCCACCTGCCAGCCGCCTTTGTATTTATCCTGATCCTCCCATTTGGTGGGATATCCGGTTCCAGGCTTGGTCTCGACATTATTCCACCACATATACTCCGCGCCCTTGCGGTCTGTCCAGACATTCTTACAGGCTATGGAGCAGGTATGGCATCCGATGCATTTATCGAGATGAAAAACCATAGATATCTGAAGACGAACGTTCATGGAAAACTCCTTCCCATTACCACTTCACGCTGTCCAGTTTACGCACCAGCACATAGGTGTCCCGGTTCACACCGGTCGGCCCCCAGTAGTTGAAATGGTAGGAAAACTGGCCGTAGCCTCCCATCATCAGGACAGGCTTGAGGCGCACCCGGGTCAGGCTGTTGTGTCCCCCTGCCCGCCGGTTCTGGCGTAAGGGAGATTTCGGAACCCCGATAGTGCGCTCCGGGGAGTGGTAATAGATGCACACCCCCGGGGGGATGCGGGCGCTCACCACAGACCGGGTGACCACGACCCCGTTATCGTTATGAACCTCCACCCAGTCGTTGTCCCGGATGCCCAGTTCCTCCGCGTCCCGGTCGTTGAGCCAGAACGGCTCGCAGCCCCGGGAGAGCGTCAGCATCCGGTGGTTGTCGGAGTAGGTGGAATGGATGTGCCACTTGCCGTGGGGAGTCAGCAAATTGAGCTGCTTGGCCTGCCCGCTTTCCAGGCTCTCTCTCAGGTCACCATAGAGTTCGGGCCTGGGGGAGGGCTTATAGGTCGGCAGGTGTTCCCCGAATTCCAGGTAACCCGGATGGTCCAGATAAAACTGCTGCCTGCCGGTCAGGGTGCGCCAGGGAAGAAACCGTTCGGTGTTGACCGTAAAGGCCGAGTAAGTGCGCCCATCGTTGATCAGGCCCGACCAGACCGGGCTGGTCAGGAGCCGCCTGGGCTGGGATATCAGGTCGGCGAAGGCAGTGCGGACGCCCCGCGTCTTTTCCGCCAGATCCGCCAGATTCAGGCCGGTCAGGTCCTCCAGGTTTTTGTAACCGCGATAGGCCAGTTCGCCATTGGTCTCAGGGGCCAGGTGAAGGATGACATCCGCCGTATCGCGGGCCTCCGAGAGGGAGGGGTAAACCTCCCCTTCCCATCGTTCTTTGGCCGTGATCGGGGATTCCAGGAGTTCATCGTAGAAATCGGCCACATCGTATTGGGCCGCATGGGCCTTCAAGCCGTTCTTCCGCACGCTGCGCCCCAGGGAGATGAAGCGGTTATACAGATTTTTGTAGTCCCGTGAGACGACACGCAGATGCGGCATCGTCTTGCCGGGGATCGGCTCGCACTCCCCGGCCCGCCAATCGAGGATCCGGGGCTGGGCGATCTCGTCGGGGGAATCGTGGGCCAGAGGGTTGGCGACCACCTCCTGCACCGGTTCGGGCAAGTGATGGGCGGCCAATTCGCTGAACTTGGCGGCCAGCGATCTGAAAATATTCCAGTCGCTCCGGGCCTCCCAGCAGGGGGGAACCGCCTCGGAGAGCGGATGCATGAAGGTATGCATATCGGTGGAGTTCAGGTCGTCTTTTTCGTACCAGGTGGCTGCCGGGAGGACGATATCGGAATAGAGGGCCGAAGTGTCCATGCGGAAATTCAGATCCACGATGAGATCCATCTTCCCGGCAGGCGCTTCTTCATGCCAGGCGACATCGTGAACGGCGTCCCGAGCCACCTCACGGGCGATATCGTTGTGATGGGTTCCCAGATAGTGCTTGAGGAAGAATTCATGGCCTTTCGCGCTTGCCATGAGGGCGTTGCCGCGCCAGATGAACCAGACCCGCGGCCAGTTCTGCTCGGCATCGGGATCGTCCATGGCGAACTTCAGGCCGCCACTTTTCAGCTGATCCACCACATAGTTCACCACGTCTTTTTCGGAGGCGGCACCTGTGGCCTGCGCTTCCTTCACCAGGTCCTCGTTGCGGCGGTCGAACTGGGGATAAAAGGGCAGCCAACCGGCCCTGACAGCGCGGGCCTGAATATCGATGGTGTGCCCCTGGGCCAGATCGCTTTCCGGGACGGCGTAGTAATCCGTGAAGCGGCCATCGTAGCGCCACTGATCGCTGTGGACGTAGTGCCAGGAAGGCGCGTTCTGCAAGCGGGAGGCGGGAATCCAGTCCCGGGCGAAGGCGATGGCGCTCCAGGGTGCCACGGTCGCCAGCTTTTCCTGACCGACATAGTGGTTCAGGCCGCCCCCGTTCCTGCCCACGCAGCCGCAGAGCATGAGGGCGGTGATGGCGGAACGGTACATCAGGTTGTTATGGTACCAGTGATTGATGCCGGCCCCGATGATGACCGAACACTTGCCCTGGGTCTTCTCCGCCGTCGAAGCCCACTCGCGGGCGAACTTAATGACAGTCTCCTTGCTCACGCCGGTCCAGGCTTCCTGCCAGGCGGGCGTATAGGCGGCCTCAGCGTCCTCGTAGCTTTCGGGATAGTCTCCCACCAGGCCGCGGGAAACCCCGAACTGGGCCATGAGCAGATCGTAAACGGTGGTGACTGCAACTTCTCCCTCGGCTGTCTCGATCCATCTGACCGGAACCCCTCGCATCGCCACCCGGTCGCTCCCGAAATCGAGGCATTCGCACTGCACCACCTCGTCGGAAGCGTCCTGCAGCGACAGGTACGGGTCCACCTCGGAGCCGTCGGCGGGATCGCGCAGAAGCAGGTTCCAGTGCCCTTTCGCCGCGTCCCAGCGGTGGCCGGCCGAGCCGCCCAGCATCTTCGGCCCGCCGCTCGCTTTATCCATCGCCAGGAACTTCCATTCCCCGTTCTCCTGGCCGCGGTATCGCTCCAGAGCGCCGGCTCTGAGGAGTTGGCCCGCCCGATAACCGCTTCCGGTCTTGTGCAGGGAGACCAGCAGAGGGCCGTCGGTAAAACGCTTCATATAATCCAGAAAATAGTCTGTCTTGCGGTCGGCATGATATTCCTTGAGGATGACATGATTGACCGCCATCCAGAACGCCCCGTCCTGGCCGGCATGCAGCGGAATCCACTGATCGGCGTATTTGGATACCTGGCTGAAATCAGGCGACAGGACGACCAGCTTGGTGCCGTTGTGCCTCGATTCCGCCAGGAAGTGGCAGTCGGGAGTGCGGGTCATGTTGGGATTGGAGCCCATCACGGCGATGAATTTGGATTCGAACCAGTCGGCGCTCTCGGCCACATCGGTCTGCTCGCCCCAGACTTCCGGGGAGGCGGGGGGCAGGTCGCTGTACCAGTCGTAAAAGCTCAGGTTGACGGCACCCATCAATTGAAGGTAGCGGGACCCTGCGGCGTACGACAGGTACGACATGGCCGGGATCGGAGAGAAGCCGTAGATGCGATCCGCGCCGTATTTCTTGATCGTGTGGATATTGGAGGCGGCGATCAGTTCCAGGGCCTCATCCCAGGTCGTCCGCCGGAAACCTCCTTTGCCTCTCGCCCTCTGATAGCGCGCTCTGGACTCCGGATCGGACACCAGGGCGCTCCAGGCTTCGACCGGATCGCCGTACCGCCTCCGCGCCTCGCGCCAGAGATCCATCAGAGCGCCGCGCATATAAGGATATTTCACGCGGATCGGGCTGTAGAGGTACCACGAAAAGGATATCCCGCGCTGGCAGCCTCTCGGTTCGTAGGGCGGAACCGTATCGTTCAAGATCGGATAGTCCAGGGCCTGCATCTCCCAGGTGACGATCCCTTTTTTGACGTGGATGTTCCAGCTGCAGCCGCCGGTGCAGTTGACGCCGTGAGTGCTGCGGACGATCTTGTCGTACTGCCATCGATTCCGGTAAAATTGCTCCCAGGCCCTGGCCCTGGGATTCACGATGTCCTTGATCCAGCTCATCGTTCCTCCCTTATCAACGGTTTGCGTACACCGAGCAGCCTCCCTCTCCAGATCACGCCTGCCAGCCCGAACGATAGAATCGCCCCAAGCGCCCCGATAAAGAGATAGCCGGAAGCGGGGCCGGCGGTATCCGGGGGCAGAACCTTCTTGGACTGCAAGAAGGCGACAAGGCGCACCATCTCCTCATCACTGACCGCTCGGTTGGCAAAAAGACGAGACATGTTGGGGAATGCCGGAGCCTTGATAATGCTGGCAAGCTCGATGTTTGTATACTTCAGATTGGCCTGAGTCAAGTCCGGCCCGAGCGTTCCGCCTCCCAGAAGGCCGATCCCTGCGACCGAGTGACAGGATATGCATGAAGGGCCTCCTTTCGCCAGCTTCGCCCGTCCTATAAAAATCGCCTGCCCGTCAGGAATGTCCTGAGGCTTGAACTTGCGGAGTTTGATCCCTTTCGGGATGAATGTTTTTTTGGAGGCGGTCAATCGCTCAATCATTGTGAGGATTTCATCGATCTGCTCGGGAGTAAGAATCTGGTCGGGCATCTCTTCCGGCGCGTATTTCGAGAAGAGCTTGATCGCATAGGGATCGCCTGCGCTCACGAGCGACTGCGGGGAGGGGATATATTTGTGCAGCCAGGCGCGGTCGCGGCGCTGGAGGAGGCCCGCCAGGTCTGGCCCCTTCTTATCTCCACCTCCCACATTGTGACAACTGTAACAAAGTTTTTGAAACGTAGTTTCCGCTCCGCCCTGTTCCGCCTGGCCCTGCGCCGCCACAGCCCAGGTCATCAGCAGACCGGGCAGGGTGAATATCGCACGCCATACTCTCGATGAAATAAGCATCGCCAGCCCTTTCCTGACACCACGGCAGCCCGCCGTCTCAGGGCGGCAGGCCATTCACCCGACTGAATCTATGTTTATTATAGAAGATGGGTCTGAAACAACTCTGAAATTTCGGGGCGCTCTCGAAAAAAAACAGGTTTTTCAGGGGATATGAGGGAAAGGCGATTTCGGGCGAACGCAAGGTTCGCCCCTACCCCTCTCGCCGGGAAGCGGCCAGCACTGCGGCGGACTCGATGGCTTTCGCTTTTTCCGGTGTCTCTTCTCCGGCCCGGGCGATCAACCGGGAAAGCCAGCGCAAGCCTTCCTGTCGATGTCCCCGGGCTTTCCAGAATTCGACCAAAGACACGGCCAGCCTGAGGCCGATAACGGAACCGGGTTCCTGCCGGAGGCTCCACTCCAGAGCGGCGCGCAGGTTGTCGTACTCCCGATCCAGGGCAAGGAGCCATGCCTCTCGTTCCGTGCCCGAAATCCGGGACTCCGCCTCTTGCGCCACCTGCAAGTAGTGCCGGGCGTGTTTCCTTTGCAGCCGCGCCCGCTCTTCGGGGGTCAACTGATCCCAGGCGAATTCCCGCAGCGTCTCCAGCATCCGGTAGCGGATGCCGTCTTCATTTTCTTCTGTCAGAACCAGAGAACCGGCGACCAGTTGCGCCAGATACTCAACGGCACCAGGATCGCCACAGACATCGCAAGCGACTCCTTCCAGCGTCCAGCCGCCCCGAAAAACGGAAAGGCCGGTAAAAAAGCGCTGCGCCTCCGGAGAGAGCAGCCGATAGCTCCATTCTATTGCGGCGCGGAGGGAGCGATGACGGTCATCCGCGTCCCGCCTGCGAGTCACCAGAAAATCAAAACGCCTGTCGAGCTGGGAAAGCATCTGGGACAGGCTCATCGTCCTGATATGGGTCGCGGCCAATTCGAGTGACAGGGGAATGCCCTCCAATCGGGCGCACAGCCGGGCGATCATCGCGGCGTTCCCGGAGGTTACCTGGAAGTCGGGGCGGACCGCCTGCGCCCGGTCCACGAAAAGCTGGGCGCTCGGACAGACACTCAACAGATCGGAGGCCGGCTCTCCCTGCGGGACGGGCAAAGGAGGAACCGGATATTCTCTCTCGCCTTCCGTATCCAGTCGCTGGCGGGATACCGCCAGACAGGTCAGGCCAGGCGCTTGTCCCAGCAGAGCGCGCGCCACAACTCTTATGGATTCCATCATCGGCTCGAAATGATCCAGAACCAGCATAGAAGGCTGCCGGGACAGGATTGCGGCAAGATATGCGAGCGGATCGGACGGAGCTGGATGGGGGGCACCGATGGCGCTCACAATGACATCGCTTAGGGAGGCCGGATTCGTGACATCCGCCAATGAGACGAACCAGACCGCGCCTTCGAAGTGCCCGGACAGGCGGCGGGCCAACTCCAGCGCCAGCCTTGTTTTCCCGCTCCCACCCGGACCGGTCAGAGAGATCAGACGCCTGCCTTCGTTTACAATCAAGCGTTCCAGAGAAACCAGGTCCTTCTCCCGCCCGAAAAAGCGGGTCAATGCAAAGGGCAGGTTGCCCGCGCAGGCGGGCTGCGCCCGAAGGGGGCGTATGCTTTCGGTCTCTGTCTCCCGGCACTCGATCCCGAAAATCCGCTCCGGCCCCTCCTCCAGCCGGTAGACGCCGAAGTCCACCAGGCGACACCCTACCGGCATCCGTTGTCTGAGAAGCATCGCCGAGGCCTCGGAGCAGAGGATATGTCCCCCGTTGCAGGCGGCAGCCAAACGCTGCGCCTGCTCGATGAGCGGTCCGTAATCAGCGCCGTCTTCCGGGGCAACCTCTCCGGTATACAAGGCGATACTCAGAACATATGTTTCCCATTCCGGCGGGTGCGCCAGATGGTTCCAGAAATGCCGCATGGCTATCGCGTATTCCAGAGCTTCCCGAGAGCGATTGAAAGCCACCAGCCGGCCCGCTCCGCTTGCGCTGATCAGGGATCCCCCGGAGCGATTACACCGCTGCGCGAGGGCTTCCAGGGCGGCGGCTTTTTCGCTTTCCCTTCCCCCCGAGCCCGACCTTTCTTCGATCACCAGAGCCAAGCAGGTGATCGTGCCGGTCGGCACCGGGGATGGAGCCGAAGCCCGGAGAGAAACGGATTCCGCGGGAACCTCAGGCGGGGCCGGGATCCCTACAGGCGCATCGCCGCTCCCGCCGCCAATCGCCACCCGCTCAATATCGGACGCGAGGAGTATAGTGGCCCTGTCAGGCCGGGCGTCGAGCTTCTTTTTCAGGAGCTTCCTCAGGCTGCGGAACTGGCGCAGAGCGAGAAGGGGCTGTCCCAGAGCGGCATAAAAGCTCATGATGGCCCGATGGAGGTCTTCTCGCAGAGGATCCAGGCCAACCCCTTTGTAGGCATAGTGGAGCGCCCTCTCCATGTCGCGGCCCTCCCGGAGGCGTTCGATCAAGAGCGTGAGCGTCTTGAAATAAAGATCGGACAGGCGGCGCTGTTCGGACAGAACCCAGTCATCGTAATAGCCTTCCAGGAAATTGCCGCGGTACAGGTCGACCGCCCGGATCCATCGCTCGGTCTGTCGGGATGGGTCGGCCTCCCTGCCGGCAGACTCCAGGGCGGCCTCGAAATCGGCGACGTCGGTGGCGATGACCGCCGGATTCAAGCCCACGAGAAATCGATCCGTTACAAGCACAGTCCCTCGCAAAACGCCGGGAGGCTCCATCTGTCTCCTCAAAGACGATAACGACTGGCTGAGGCTCTGTCGTCCAGCCTCCGGGCCGCTGTCCGGCCACAGCAATTCGACCAGCATCTCGCGAGGATAGGGCTGGTCGAAGTGGCAGGCCAGGTAGGCCAGGAGGAGGCCGGTTTTTTGCGTCTGAAAGCGCGATATGACCTGCTCTCCCTGCCGGATACGCAAACCTCCAAACATCTCAATCCGCCATGGTTCCCTCATTCACCTGCCTCCCGGAATATCCATAGTCGGCATCTCCGCCGCTCCATTATATTCGACATAAAGGCGCTCGATTCCTTATCGATAAGCGGATAAACGTCGAGGCGCGAGCCTTTCGATCCGGGCAGGAGGATGGCTATCCGGCAGCGAAATATCCGCTATCAGCGGATTGTGAGGATGGAACGGCATGAAAGCGGTTTTCTGGGGGATTTTCGCGGGGCTGGCGCTGCTCTCGGTGGCGGCCTGGAGGATGCAGCCGTCCCCGGCGGAGAGCGGCAAAGTCCCGCTGGTCTGGGTGAGTGACGACAACCCGGCCCGCAGGGAGCAGATGGCGCTCTTCAACCGGACGAACCCGCATTCCGATCTGAAGCTGGACCCGAATAATACGGGGATGGAGAAGGTGATCGTGCAGTCGCTGGCGGGCGTGGGGCCGGACCTGTTCGATTGCTATAACGCCTTCCAGCTTTCGGCCTACGTGCGCTCCGGCATCGCCTGGGATGTGACGGCCCGGTTCCGGGAACTGGAAGCCACAGACCCGGAGGCGCACCTGAAACTGGAGGATATGTGGGCCGCTGTGCATCCCAATATTCTCCACGAGGGGCGCATTTATGGCTTCCCGACCAATGCGGCTACCAATGCAGTCTGGTTCAACAAGGATATCTTCGACCGATACCGCGTCCCCTACCCCAAAGGCCCCTGGACGTGGGAACAGTTCCTGAAGATCGCCAAGCGGCTCACGATCCGGGACGGGAAGGGGCGGGTGAAGGTCTTCGGGCTGCTGATGAACTGGGACTGGTATCTGGGGGTCATCCAGTGGGGCGGGCGGCTCTACACGCCGGACGGCACGCGGTGCATCGCGGATAGCCCCCAGGCAGCGGCAGGGCTTCAGTTCCTCCAGGACCTGATCTACAAATACCGGGTGACGCCCAGCCCGGCGCAGGAGGCGGCCCTGGCCTCTCAGGGCGGCTGGGGAACGGGTACGATCACCTTTTTCGGGGCGGGGAAGAGCGCGATGGCTATCGGGGGGCGCTGGTGGCTCTGCCTGACCCGGGAGCAGTACAAGTCGCTGCGGCTGGGGGCGGCGGAGGCCCCGCACGGCCCCTACCGGGTGCATGTCGGCTACGGGCGGGCCACTTTGATCAATGCGAAAAGCCCCCGGCGGGAGGCCGCGCTGAAGTTCCTGCTCTATATGTCCAAGCAGCCCTACAACGACCTCATCAACCACCAGGCCGACGCCCTGGCCCCGGTCAAGGCGTTCTGCTACACGCCGCAATACCTGCGCGACCCGGCCTACCCGCAGGAGGATTTCAATGCGGTCTGGCGGGATGTGATGCGCTACGGCAGGGTGCAGGAGACCAGCCCCTTCATCAACGGGCAGACGGCGGAGCGCATCCTGACCGTGCAGACCGACCTGGTGCGAAGCGGACAAAAAACGGCGGCGGCCGCCCTCAAGACCGCCGCGGAAAAGATCAATGCGGAAATCCTTAAGACCCTGGAGCGCGACCCCGGCCTGAAAGAGCGGTATCTGAAGCTGACCCGCAGGAAGGCGGCCCCCCGATGAATCGCCCCCCCCTCAAAAAACAAACCCTCGACTTCTGGGCCGCGATGCTCTTTCTGGCGCCCAACCTGCTGGGCTTTCTGGTCTTTACCATCGGACCGGTACTCTTTTCGCTGGTGGTGAGTTTCTCCAACTGGAACCTCCAGCGCACCGTCCCGTTCCGGTGGGTGGGATTCGAGAACTTCGCGGAGCTGCTCCAAAGCCAGGAGTTCTGGCTTTATTTCATCAACACCGCCTACCTGATGCTGGGCCTTCCGGTCAGCATCGCGGGGTCTCTGGTTCTGGCGATGCTCCTCAACCAGAGGCTGAAGGGGATCGTGGTCTACCGCACTTTGTTCTACCTGCCCAGCTTCACCAGCGGGGTGGCCCTCCTGATCCTCTGGAAAGCCCTCTACAACCCGGATTTCGGCCCTATCAACGCTTCGCTGAACTGGCTGCTGGATACCTTTTCCATCAATTCGATTCTGACCTCTTTGGGATTGGGAGCGATCCACCCGCCGCAGTGGCTCATCTCCACCCGGAATATTTTAGGGCTGCCTGTGGAAGAGGTGGGCCTGGCTCGCCAGCAGTGGGGCCTGGGGGCCAAGGACGCCATCCTCTTCATGGGCGTCTGGACGGCCATCGGGGGCGGGAACATGCTGCTCTACCTGGCCGGTCTGTCCCATATCCCGCTGGAACTCTATGAGGCCGCCTCCCTGGACGGCGCAGGCCGGTGGGCGCTCTTTCGCGATGTGACCTGGCCCCAACTGGCCCCGACCACTTTCTTTATCGTCATCATGAGCTTCATCGGCGGACTCCAGGGCGGCTTCGAGCAGGCCCGCGTCATGACCAACGGCGGCCCCGCAGCCACCACCACCACGCTGGCCTACCATATCTATACCAAAGCCTTCCAGGAGTTCCAGATCGGCTACGCCTCGGCGGTCTCCTGGATGCTTTTCTTGCTCATTTTCGTCATCACCCTGATCCACTGGCGCTTCGGCAGCCAGCATACGAATTATTAGGGGATAGGCGCGTCTGCAGAGGGCGCAGGGCGTTTTTCGTTGCCATCAGGGATTTTGGAGCGGAGCGACGCGGCCATCTCCAACGCCACACAACAGCGATGGCCTGGAGATCGCTTCGGGCTTTGCCCTCGCAGACGGCATCGCTAGATACAGGAGGGCAGATGTTGCAAAGGCAATCGGCGGGGAGAGCGTGGTGGAACCGGAAGGGAAAGGTGTGGGGGAGCCACCTGGCGCTGGCTCTGATCTCTCTGACCACCATCACGCCCTTTCTGTGGATGGTGCTGGCGAGTTTCAAGCCGCTGGAGGAGGTGGAGCGGTTGAACCCCTTCCCCAGCGTGTGGCATCCCGAGAACTACAAAAATATCTTCATTCAGATTCCGTTCGCCCGCTATTATTTCAACAGCGTCTTCGTGTCGGCCTGGGTGACCTTTTTGCAGTGCCTGACGAGCGCGATGGCGGCCTATGCCTTTGCCCGCATCCGGTGGAAGGGGCGGGATATGGTCTTCCGGCTCTACCTGGCGACCCTGATGATCCCGGGCGTGGTGACCATGATCCCCAACTATACCCTGATGGTCAAGCTCCAGCTTCTCGATTCCTATCTGGGGCTGATCGTCCCGGCGGCCTTCAGCGCCTTCGGCACCTTTCTCTTGCGGCAGTTCATGCTGACCGTGCCGCCCGCGCTCGATGAGGCGGCGGCCATGGACGGGGCCTCCCACTGGCAGATATTCTGGGAGGTGGCGCTGCCCCTGACCCGGCCCGGGCTGATCACCCTGGCGGTCTTTACCTTCATGGGCACCTACGGCAGCTTCCTGTGGCCTCTCATCCTCATCAAGAGCGAACACCTTCGCACCCTGCCCATCGGGATGCTCTTCTTCGACACCAATTATGGCCGCCAGACCAACCTGATCATGGCTGCCAGCGTGGTCAATATCCTCCCGCTGATCGTCCTCTTTATGGTGACCCAGAAGTTTCTGGTGAAGGGAATCCAGCTGGGGGCGGTGAAGGGGTGAGGAATTCCCAAAGGAGGACTTACGTCAGTTACCCCGCGCTAAAGCTGCGGGGCTTGCGCCTAAACGACAACCTGGTTCCGAGGAACCAGACGTGGTTTGACACGATGGGCTTACTGACAGAAGCCTTGCCAGGAGAGATATACCCTTCTGACGTAAGTTGCAGGCGGCCACGAAGTCGGCGTTCGCCTCGTAGCCGCAGCCAACGCAACGGAAGACGCTCTGACGCTTGCGGTTGGCCTTCTCGGTATGTCCGCACTTGGGGCACTGGCAAGACGTATGGCGCGGGTCTACGCTGACGAAGACGATGCCCCGCTGCTCAGCCTTGTAAGAGAGAAAGGCTTGCCGTTGGGCGAACGACCAGCGGTGGAACAGACCCCGCTGGTCTTTGCGATGTTGACAGCGTTCGCGGATGTCGGTCAGGTCTGGACTTGCCCTGATTTAGTGGACACTCGTATAATAGTGTTTGGAGGTGTCCATGCCGAAATCGCATCCGCCCTATCCACAAGAATTTAAAGACGAGGCCGTACGCCTGGTGCTCTTCGGGGAGAGCAGCTTAGCTCAGGTCGCCCGCAATCTGGGAGTCAGCAGCAATGCCCTGGCCGACTGGAAGAAAGCCTATCTCAAAGCCCATGAGACCGAACTCAAAGATCCGAACAACCCGGATTCGCTGGAGGCCGAACTGGCCCGGCTGCGTAAAGAGAATCGTCGTCTGCGCCTGGAGAGAGATATATTACAAAAAACAGTGGGTATCTTCTCGAAGGAGCCGAGGGAGGATTCCACTTTATGAAGGAGCATCTGGATCAGTTTCCCTTGAGGCGGATGTGTCAGGTGCTGAAGCTCTCGCGCAGTGGCTATTATGCCTGGCGCAGCCGCTCGGAGAGCCGCCATGCCCA
>JADLDR010000110.1 GCA_020846535.1 Armatimonadota bacterium
CCCTTTTGTGGTATCTTGCTTCATAGGGGTGTCCTTTCTCCGGTCCCAACCGGTTTGTATTCTCAATGGAAAGGATACCACCGCCTGCCTTTTATTTCAATTTACACACCTTTTGATTTTACCTCCCATGAACCCAGGAAGCGACCCCATGCGCACCCGCAAGCTCCGCTTGTCCGCCGGGCGGCAGGAAGCCCTGGCCGGGTATCTCTTTCTGACGCCCTACCTGCTGCTCTTCACGCTCTTTCTGGCGGTACCGGTCCTGTATGGCTTCTATATCAGCTTGCACGACTGGAGCGTGCTGGGGACCAGCAAGCCCTATATCGGGCTTTCAAATTACACCGCACTGCTGAAGGATGACCTCTTTCGCCGGGCGCTGGTCAATACCGGCTATTTCGCCCTGCTGACCGTCCTGCCGGGGAACCTTGTTTCTTTAGTGCTGGCGCTCGGGCTCAACGGGCGCGTCCGGGGCGAAGCGGTCTTCAAGACCCTCTATTATCTGCCCGTGATCCTGTCGGTGGCGGTGGTGGCGATCATCTGGCGCTGGCTCTACGGCAGCGAGTTCGGCCTCCTCAACTACTACCTGCGGCTCCTCGGCCTGGCCCCGATTGCCTGGCTCACCCAGACGCATACGGCGATGCCGGCCCTGGCGCTGATGAGCCTCTGGTGGGGCGCGGGCGGGAACATGTTGATCTACTTGGCGGGCCTGCGAGGTATCCCTGAAAGCTATTATGAGGCGGCGCTTCTGGACGGGGCGGGCCGGTGGGGACGCTTCTGGCATATCACGCGGCCTCTCCTGCGACCGACGGTGCTCTTTTGTCTGGTGATCTCGCTGATCGGCGCCTCGCAGGTCTTTGGGCAAAGCTATATCCTGACCAGCGGGGGGCCGCATTACAGCACCCTGACGGTCGCCCTGTATATGTACCGCACCGGCTTCAGCTTCTATCGGCTGGGCTATGCCTGTGCGGTGGCCTACACCCTCTTTGCCCTCATCCTGGGCTTGACGCTGGTCCAGTTTCGGATGCTGCGCGAGGAGATCGACTGAGAAGACCAGGCACGGGAAGGCGCAGCCGTCCGGGCCAGAGCGGCACCCGGGCGGGCGAGAGGAGGGAATCTTTATGAAACGACGCCGCCTGCATTGGGAGCGGGTCGGCCTGCATGGAGGCTTGGCCATCACGGCCCTCCTCTTTGCCGCGCCGGTGATCTGGATGCTGACGATGTCGTTGCAGACGGAGGCGGAGATCTTCCAGCCAATCCCCCATTGGTGGCCTCAGCCGATCACCCTGAGCAACTATGCCCAGGTACTCCAGCGGGCGGAGGAAGCGCCGGTGCTGCGCTGGTTCTTGAACAGCGTGCTGGTGGCCGGCTGCGGCACCGGGCTGACGGTCCTGCTGGCTTCCATGGCCGCCTATGCCTTTGCCCGGCTGCGCTTCCCGGGGCGCGACCTGCTCTTTTGGATGGTGCTCTCGACCCTGATCATTCCCGGACAGGTGACGATCATCCCGGTCTTCCTGATCCTGCAGAAACTGCACTGGTTCAACACCTACCAGGCCCTGATCGTTCCGGGCCTGCCGGGTGCGTTCGGGGTCTTCCTGCTGCGCCAGTTTTTCCGGACGATCCCGCGCGATCTGGAGGAGGCGGCCCGGATCGACGGGTGCTCGCATGCGGGGCTCTACGCCCATATCATCCTCCCGCTGTCGCGTCCGGCGCTGGCGACGCTGGCGATATTTGCGTTTCTGGGCCATTGGAACGACTTCCTGCTGCCCCTGATCGCCGTCAATGACACCGAGATGCGCACCCTGCCCGTCGGGCTCACACTCTTCCTGGGCCGATACGATTCGCAATATGGCTTGGTGATGGCCGTCGCCGTGCTGGCCAGCCTGCCGGTGATCCTCACATTCCTGCTCTTTCAAAAGCATGTCATTCGCGGCGTGGTGATGACCGGGCTGAAAGGGTAGGGAGCGGGGGATGCCTGGAATACTGAACGGTTCGGTCCTCCCCGGCGGCCCGCATCGGGGAAACGGGTCCCCCCTTAGCAGGAAACCCCGGCCCGGACGCGACTTGGAGTCATTGGACCGGCCCCCATGTTATGGACGCGTCCATATCAGACCCGCAAAAACTATCGATATAAGCCAAAATATCAAGTTATAAAATATTACTATAATGAAACTCGTGCTAAATGTTGGTCTTTGCGAAGGTATAGACGATCATCTGCAGAGAGTGAAAAGTCAAATGCTGCTGGCCAATTCGAGTCTTCCCGGCAGGCGCCCGCCGTCGAGATGCGCTGGCCCGGATGACCGGCCCAGTCTCTCTCAGGCTGACCCGGTCCCGCTGGCGAAGGCACGCTGCACCGGTACCTGGAAGAGCTTCGCGGCATTCTCCCGGAAGACTTTCGCGTGTTGGTCCGGCGGAATCACCTTCTCCATGGCCCACCGGTACAGGGCCATCGGGCAGACCGGGTAATCCGAGCCGTAGAGGATCCGATCATAGCCGGTCGACTCCATTGCCGGCACCAGCCCGTGGGTAAACCAGGGCGGCAGCTGGCCGGTCTTCCGGAAGGCTTCCGCGCTGGAGGTCACCAGTTGCCCGGAGAGGTCGGCCCAGACGTTGTCATTCTTCCAGAGCATCTCGGTCGCATCCCAGTACCAGGGACATCCGAAATGGGCCAGCACGAACTGCACCTTCGGGTAGGCCACGGCCACCTCATCGATCCCGAGCGGATGGGCATACTTCAGGAGCCCCTTCGTGCTGTAGACATCGCCCGTATGAAAGACGACCGGCAGCCCGTACTGGGCCGCCAGGCGGTAATAGGGTTGATACCCCCGATCGGCCGGGTAAGCGTTGAGGTATCCCAGGTAGGCTTTGAAGGCGACCAGTTTCCCACGCTCCCGCTCGATCTGGGCTTCCACGGCTTTCAGGTAGGCCTTGTCCCGCTGCCTGGGGTCGATGATCCCGATCACCCGCAGTTCCGGAATCCGCTCTGCCAGAGTAAGGGTGGCCTTCAGGCCCAGGGGGTCCGATGTCCCGCCGTTCACCGCCCCCATCCCAAAGAGCAGTCCGGTCCCCGACTCCCGGAGTATAGCCTGAAAGCGGGCCGCCACGTCGGCCACCGGTAAACCCGCCTCCGGGTGCGTCCCTTTGAGGCCCTCCAGCCTATTCTCCACCGCATGCATATGCACATCGATGATCGGTTCCATCCGGTCATACCGTGGTAAAGAGGCCAGGGTCTCCTCCGGTGTACTGGCTGCCGTCTGGGCCCCGGTCGGGGTGTCCTCCCCGAGCAGGCTTGCCGCCGCCACGGAGAGGCCCGCCCACTTGAGAAAATCGCGTCGGCCATACGCCCGCTGCCGGCTGTACGCGTCTTCCGATTCGGCATCCTGCCGAATCGCCTTCTCCTGCACATCCTTCGTCATGATATCCTCCCGGCCGCTGGCCAGATCCGTCCGGGACCTGGTATATTCACCAGGTGAGTTCGTCCCGTTGCGGGGAGATCCTGCCAGGCAAGCGAACCGATTCATGCGATGGGAACACTTGCCCGAAGGATCAGCAGGAATGCCCTCCTCCCTCAACGAATACCTCTGCTGTGTCGACAGGCTACTGACTCTCAAGGAGGCGCTTCCCGTGTCCTTTTCCCGATTCCGCTTGTGCTGTGTCTGGTGGCTTCTGGCCTGCGGGGCTCTGGCTGCCCGCGCCGATGGCGACCTTCGGATCGCCCGGCTGGGGGACTTCCCCCTGGAGAACGTCCAGGTCCTTCAGGATTGCCGGATTGGCTATCGTACCTTCGGCACACTCAACGCCGACCGCTCCAACGCCGTACTCTTTCCCACCTGGTTTGGCGGCACCAGCCAGGAACTGGCCGAGTCCATCGGCCCCGGCCGCCTGGTGGACAGCCGTCGGTATTTCGTGATCGCCGTGGATGCTTTGGGTAACGGCGTGTCATCCTCCCCGTCCAACAGCCCCGCCCAGCCGGGCACGGCCTTTCCCGCGTATAGCATCCGGGATATGGTCGCCACCCAGCACAAGCTGCTGACCCAGACGCTCCAGATCCCTCACCTGAAGGCGGTGATCGGGGTCTCGATGGGGGGCTTCCAGGTCTTCGAGTGGCTGGTGGCCTATCCGCAGTTTTGCGACAAGGGGATCGCCATCTCCGGCACGCCCCGGCCTACCGCCTTTGAACAGATGCTCTGGCAATCCGAGCATCGGCTGATTGAGGCCAGCCGCTCGGTGCCTGGCGGCGACCGCCTGGCGAAGCAGGCCATGCTGAACCTGCTGATCAACACGCCCGCCTACATCAACCGCCAGACCCAGCCGGAACAGATCGTGCCCTATCTGGCCAGGTGGGAGCAATGGATGCAGGCCTGGGACCTGAACGACTGGGACAGGCAGCTGCAGGCCATGATGGGCCAGGATATTTATCGCACGTTCGGGGGCTCGGTGACGAAAGCCGCCCAGGCCATCCGGGCGGAGGTCCTGATCGTCGCGTCCAGCACGGACGGGATGGTGCAGTGCGGCCCTTCTTTCGACTTGGCCCGGGTGCTGAAAGCCAGGCCTCTGCTCCTGAAAAGCGATGCGGGCCATGATGGCTGGATCGATCAGGGGAAGGCCCTGGCCGTCGCGGTGGCCCGTTTTCTGGCTCGATCCCCGAAGAGTCAGTCCATTGGGCGAACACCAGCGCCGACCAAGCGCCTCTGATAGACCTGGTCAGATGGAAATAACTATAAAAGCTTATCTATAAAATGGTTCCGATAATGAACGTTATGTTCACTGGATCAGCTCTCACGACGACGCGTTCACGATTTGATCTCGGACTCATAGGCGGCCAGATGCCTCGCCGTTTCGGGTAACCCCAGACGGCTGAAGACGTCCAACTGCTGCTGGAAGGTGCGGGACGGATGGGTCAAGCCCGCCAACAGGTCCTGCATGGCCGTCAGGAAGCCCTCAGGCTGCTGCTCCAACAGGCGCCCGAAGAAGGCATCCGGAGGCACCGCTTCGACGCCATAGGCGGCCAGTACGCTCTCCGGGAAATCGGCCAGGTTGAAGGTGACAATCAGCGGCGCTTGGGCGGCAATGGCGGCCGCCAACACGTGCCGATCGTCTTCGTCCGGGAGGGGGAGGGCCGGGATCCGGGCCGCATCGACAGGCGCCTGCCAGTCGCGCCCATACCGGTTCATCAACCGACGGGTACGCTCCAAGGCCTCCCGCTGCACGTGAGGGCGCTCTTGGAGGACCGCGCGGATCCACTCCTCATGAATGCGCTCGGTCCAGACCGGCTGAAAGACGAACCGGACGGTGAGGCGCATGACCAGATCCCTGAGGGCGGCCGAGAACAGCACACAGGCATCGATGACCGCGCGCGTCATTCGTATAGGCCCAGACGCTGGACTTCGGCCGCCATCTCATCCAGGGCCGCGTGGGCTTCCTGCTGGTAGCGCTCGATGTAAGCGAGCAGATCCCGGTAGCGGACCCGGCGTTGCTCGCCGACTTTGCGATAGGGCATCTGGCCCTGCTCGAGTAGCTTGATGAAGTAGGGCCGTGACACGCCCAGCAGCTCCGCGGCTTGCTGGGTGCTCAGCTCCGAGTGCAGCGGGATCAGGGTGACCGGATCGCCTTCGGCCAGTTTCGCCAGCACGTCGGCCAGCACGCGCACCGCCACGGCGGGAATCCGGGCCTCTATTTGTTGTCCCGATTGGAGATCCTCTAGGCGCAGGGCCAGGGGCGCTTGGTCGGGATGGAGAAACTGCTGGAGGGCATCGCTGGACTGCCGGGCTAACTCCGCCTCCTGTTCCGGCAGGGCCACGGCGTGAACGGGACCCGAACGTAGGGAACTCATGCGGGCCTCCTTCCAAAGAGAGTGCTGCCTACATTATACTACATTCTCGCAATAGGCGCAACACTCGAAATATCTGAAGTATCCCTTCGCAGAGTCGAGATAAAACTATAGAAATTTAGAAATAGGTTATGATTCTTGACTCTAAATTGGTTCTGATAAGCGACATTATGTTCAATACACCAGATTCGGTCGGATAAAGGTGAGGAGCTTCTGGGCGCACAAGCTCCTCATGGTGGCGGGATCGCTATGGGATTGAGGAAGACCCCTTCCGGACTCACCCCGTTTGGTCCTGACAGGCCTGCACCAGGGCCACCAAGTTTTCGGGCGGCACGCCCGGCGGGACCGCGTGGGCCGGACCGGCGATATACCCGCCTCCTGCCCCCAGCAGGCGCATCGTCTCGATCACCGAGCGCCGCACCGCCTCCGGCGTCCCGAAGGGCAGCACGCGCTGGGTGCTGAGGCCGCCCCAGAAGGCCAGGTCCTGGCCATAGGCCCGCTTGACCGCTCCGATATCATAGACCTCCGGCTGGAAGGTCTGATACACCTCCAATCCGATGTCAATCAACTCCGGCAGCAACGCGGCGATATTGCCGCGCTGCTGGTCCCAGTCGTCCCCAAACAGGATCAGGTCGAACGGATAGTCGAGCGCGATGTCCAGGACCTGGCGTTGATGCGCGGCGATTCGGTCGAAGAGGGCTTCGACAAAGGCGGGATCCGCCACCATGTCCATCAGCAGGTCCTCCATCCCCCGCAGCGTCCAGGCCCATTCGAAGAGGCCCCAGCCGACATCGGCCACCGGGCATTCATCCGCCATCCCGGCCAAAGCCGCTTCCAGACGTGCCCGCAGGCGCTTCTCATCCAAGGGAGAGATCCGGAAACCGGTCAGGGACGGTTCGGGGAGTACCCGGCCGGCCACGACCCCGAAATCGGTCGCGCCGCGGGAACGGTCCCAGGTGACGCCGAAGCCGTCGCGCCACACCCCCGAGCCCGGCGGGACCTCTTGGCAAAACAGGTCGTAGCTGCCGTAAACGATATGGTTGCCGATCCCCTGGAGATAGTCGAGATCGCCCACATAGGCGATCAACTGAGCGTGCGCGCCGCCTGTCAGTTCAATGTGGTAAGGAATGAGGTCGGTTTCCCGATGGGCCAAGGCTTGGCGCACACGATTACGGCGGGTCATGGGATGCCTCCTGAAACATCACGGCTGAAACGGAAAGGATCGTTTCGGATATCTTCCTCCGGAGCCTCGCTCCAACAAGCGGTCGCTATGGAGATGATTTCTCCGCTCCCGTCTTGCTTTCGTGAGTTCGGGCGATCTTCCTGTCACCAAATCCGATAAGCCAGCTCGGCAGGAAGCTTTCCTCTTGTCTCGAAGAAAACGGAAATGTCCGAGAGACGAAGCGGAGTGAACGATGAGGCGGATTCTGCTTGTGGGCTTGGTTTTGTGGAGTGCTTTCAGTCTCGGTTCCGCAGGGCACAGTCAAGCTGGCGATGACGGCGGCTACCGTCCGCATTATCAAGGGTTTGGCATCCGGACCAAGGGTGGCCGCGGAGGGCGGGTCCTCCGCGTGACCAATCTCCACGATAATGGGCCGGGCTCCCTGCGCGCGGCGCTGGAGACAAAAGAGCCGCGGTTCGTCATCTTCGATCTCAGCGGGACGATCCCTTTGCAATCGCCGCTGTACATCCGCCATCCCTTTGTTACGATCGCCGGGCAAACGGCTCCTTCCCCCGGGATTAACATCCGCACGCATGGGTTGTGGATTGGCACCCACGATGTCGTGGTCCAGCACCTGCGCTTCCGCTACGGCTATTCCGGCCCAATGCCCGGCGCGGACCCGGTCGTCCGGATGCACGACGGCGCGCACGATATGATCCTGGATCATGTGTCCATCGCCTGGGCAATGTATATGGCCTCGATCGCGGTCGCCTTCCCGGCCAAAGAGATGCACCTGGGCCTGACTTCCCGGAACGGGCATCCCACCCGCGTGGCGCTGCTGGATTGCCTCTTTTCCCATCCCCTGGCCCGGGGCTTTACCGGCCAGTTCGACTATTCCGGCTGGGGGATCATGCTGGGCCATTTGGGCGGGACGGTCGCAGGCCACCAGTACACGCTTGCACGCAACCTCTTCGTGCATAACAGTTTCCGCCAGCCCCTTATCCAATCCGGCCGCAACCAGGTCATCAACAACCTCGTCTACGGCACCGGCCCCTGGACGCCTCAGGACAACCAGTGGGCCTATCTCATGCTCTGGCAGCAGAGCGACCCGGCGATGGATAAAAATCCGGCCTTCAGCACCCAGGCGGTCATTGTCAACACCGTCACCTTAGACTCCGACGGCACCGGTCTCGGAGATACCGCCTGGCCCTCCATTGTGGGCAGCACCCCGGGCCTGAAAACCTTCCATTTCGCCTTCAATAAAGAACAACTCGCCTGCCAGAAGACCTCCGGCAACCAGGGGCCGCACATCACCGGTCCGGACTTGGCAGGCCAGAAAGCGGGGATCTACGGGTATCTCGAAGACGGATCGAATACGGATCTATGGTATCGCTCCGCGCCCGACTGGCACACGCGGAGGCGCTTCCAGACCCTGGCCGCCGATGCCGTTCCGGCCTATGTCACCGCCAATGCCGGCGCCCGCCCGCTGGACCGGGACAGCGTCGATCTGGCCGCCGTCTCCCAGACCCGGGCCGCCTTACGGGATGACTTGCCGCATATGGGTTCGCGCATCCGGAGCCAGGATGACATGGGCGGTTATCCGGTGCTGACCGTCAATACACGGCGGTTGCGGCTTCCGGCAAAGCCCGATGCCATCGCCCCGGGTCAGAGATTTCGCACCAATCTCGAGATATGGCTGGAGCGGTTGGCTCGCGACCTGGATCCTCCCATGATGGGACCGACGCGCGGATCGTACCCGATCTCCTGCCAACAGCAGCAGCCTCACCTCCTGTCCCGATCCCGGCAGAAGTCCAGGCCGCCTTGACCCTATCGTCGGCCACCGTGCCCGTGCGAGCCCTGGCAACGGTTACCTTGAGCGGTCTCTCCCGGGCGACGGCGGCCGACTGGATTGGCTTGTTTGCCGCAGGGGCCGGGAACGACCGGTGCCTGGCCTGGCGCTATACCAGCAGCGGAACGCAGCTGCCTGGCAAAAAGGCGCGCATGAAGGGAGCCTATGCGTTTCCCATGCCTTCCGTGCCCGGCGCCTACGAGTTCCGGTTGTTCCTAAACAACACCTATCGCCCCGCGGCGGCCTCCTCGCCCGTGACTGTCGTGAAACCGGTCTATCATGTGAAACTGTCCGCCTCTCCGGAGACAGTACCACCCGAAGCGAAAGTGACTGTGATGTATCGCGATATGCCTCCTATCCCTTACCGGGAGGGAGGGTCGTGGGTCGGACTGTACAAAGCCGGTGAGAGCAGGGATGCAGGCTGGCAGTGGACCGATGGGAAAGCCAACGGCTCGTGCCGATTGACTATGCCTGCGGCTCCCGGTAGCTACCGGTTCGAAATCTGGGGAGCCGGCGAAAAGCTGGCCACCTCGAACCCCATCCTGGTATCGGCACCGGCTGGGAAGTAAGGATTGCCTCGCCAAGAGCGCCCAAAAAGAAGACCGACCCAGAGAGGACCTAAACAGATAAAGAAGACCGACCCAGAGAGGACCTAAACAGATATCGATATACCGATATGGGAAGCCAGGGGGCCATGCTCCAATGCTGGAATGTAAGCACGAACCTTGTATGCGCCCTACCGGCACTGCGCCCTGACGTCCCCCGCCTGCTTACCACCCCTGATCCGCACCCAGGAGGTGAGCCAATGCAACGGACGCCTCAGGGATTCTTAAGCCGATCACGAGCGCTCTGGTCAGGGATCTCGCCATAGGTGGTGGGTTCGCCGCCGTGCGCAGCACTCTGACGGCAGGCGGCCTGCGGGCACCATATCTCTCTGGAACGCCTGAACGCTCTGGCCGTCTTGATCAAGGATGAGATTCCTCGGCACTTGCCAGGCAGGCCCGGGATGTGGTTGACGGCCTGCGCCAGCCGCAAGATGATTCCGGACAGCCAGAGAGATCTTAGCCGGCTCCGACTCCGAGCAGGGGAGTTTCCTTGGCAGAGGGTGATGACCGGTTCCGGAGGCGAACATGGACAGACGACCGATTCCCATCCTTATCGATACCGACATTGGGGAAGACCTGGACGATCTGCTGATGCTGGCGGTCGCCCTCAACTCCCCGGAGTTCGAGGTGCTGGCCGTGACCTGTGTGGATGGCGACACCCAGGCCCGCAGCCGGATCGCACGCCGGGTCATCGCAGCCTTTGGCCAGCCACAGGTTCCGGTCGTGGCCGGTTATTCTCGCCGGATACCCCACGGCAACGGACCTGTCGCTCCGCTGCTGGCGATCACTCAGAACGAAGTCGCGCCCACCGAGGAGGGTCTTCCTCCGGCCTGCCCCGAGACGGCGGACGCGCTGATCGCCCGCCTGGCCGCGGAGCGCCCCGGGGAGATTTATCTGGTCAGCATCGGGGCGGTGACCAATGCCGGCCAAACGCTGGTGCGGCATCCCCAGGCCGCCCGGGATTTGAAGGCCATCGTGACTCTCAATGTGCTGACGGTTCCCCCGGGTGAGCCATTCCACGACTGGAACTTCAATTACGATCCGGCGGCGGTGGCGCTGTTAAACGCTTCGGAAGCTTCCTGGCGGCTCGTTTCCTGGGATATCTGCCCGGGACTAGGGCCCAGCCTGGCAGAAGAGGAACAGATCCGGCGGCGAGGGCTGGACACCACGCAGGTGATCGCCACAGCCATCGACGCCTGGCGGCGGAACAAGCGGGAGATCCGGCCGGAGACACCGCCGCACGCCGCCGACCTGAAAGCGCTGGCCTATCTGCTGTGTGAGGATCAAGCGATCACTACCCGGGTGCGGGTGAATGTGACCGTCGGTACGAAGGCAGGGGCTGGTGTCTTGCAGGTTGAGGCCGACCCCGAGGGTTCCCGTGTCGCCGTGTGGGCCATCCCCGCAGAACGAGGCGAGCCACTGCGCCGATTGTTCCTTGAACGACTGCTGGCGGATCCGCAGGCTCGGAAGCCTGCGGCCGCCCCCGCCCCCGATAGCTGAGTATCCGCCACTTTTGAGGAGGGTGTGGCGCATCGAGCGAGGGCTCGGAGACCCGGGAATCCTCGGACCAAGGCGGGGGGATCCCATCATTCAGGCACGCGGAGGCGGGGTGACCAGATGATGGGACTTGCCCCGGTTTTGGGGACACATGGCTCGGGTACGATCGTAGGGTGCTGGCCCTTGGGGTGGCCACGCCCTCCTGCCTTGCCTGAACCCTCTGACCGATAGGCCCCCACTCGCTGGATTTCCCCATGCTTGGCGTGCTAAAAAAGGGGCCCATAAAGGACGTTATGTGCTATAATAAAGGGTATCAATAGACACCAAAAATCGAATGCTTTGTGGGGGATTTCAAACGGCTTTTGAACGGTAAGGAGGCTCATATGACAAACGCATCTCCGACCAAGGCAGAGGGGCAGAGCCTGTGGCTCCCGGCCCCACAGGGGGATCTGTTGACGGACGGCGATGCGGGTCGCCGGGCGCTGGCGCTCCCTGCGGCTTTTCCCCTCCCTCATCTGATTCGTCAGGCCGGAGAGCAAGCGAGCTGGCGCTTTGTCAACTTCTTCACCGCCGAGGTCGAAAACGACAACACCCGCCGGGCCTACTTCCGCGCCGTCTGCCGGTTCGACGCCTGGTGCCAATCCCATGGATTTTCTCTGCATCAGCTGCAGCCCTTTGTCGTGGCCGCCTATGCCAAAGAGCTCAAAGAGACCCATCACCCCCAGACCGTCAAGCAGCATCTGGCCGCCCTGAGGATGCTCTTCGACAGCCTGGTCGTCGGCCAGGTCCTCCCCCACAACCCGGCCGCCAGTGTCCGAGGGCCCAAGTATTCGACCAAGAAAGGCAAGACCCCCATCCTCACCGCCCAGGAGACCCGGCAGCTTTTTGAGGCCATCGACACGAGCCACCTCATCGGTCTGCGAGACCGGGCCTTGATCGGCGTGATGGTCTACAGCTTTGCCAGGGTAGGTGCGGTGGTGGCCATGAAGGTCGAGGACTTCTACCCCACCGGGGTGAAGTGGAAGCTGAGGCTGCATGAGAAGGGGGGCAAGTTCCACGAAGTCTTCGCCCACCACAACCTGGTGGACTCTCTCCACGCATACCTCCAGGCCGCCGGGATCAGGGAGGACAAGAAAGGGCCCTTGTTTCGTACCTCGGAAGGCCGGTCGCACAAACTCACCGAAAGCGCGATGACCCGGCACGATGCCATTCGGATGATCAAGCGCCGGGCCCAAGATGCCGGGGTGTCGGACAGGATCGGCTGCCACACCTTCCGGGCGACGGGGATCACCGCGTATCTACAGAACAAGGGGACGCTGGAGTTTGCGCAAAAATTAGCCTGCCATGAGTCGGCCCGAACGACCGGACTCTATGACCGGCGGGACGAGGAGGTGAGCCTCGATGAGATCGAGAAGATCCTCATCTGACCATCGAGCGTCCCCACAGAGGGCATGATGTCTTGATACGGCCCCCGACCGCGCCGGGCAGGCCGATGCAAACCGCCAGGCACTCCTGTGCCCCCCTGCGCCGTTAGCCCTCCGGTGGGGAGGGCCGCCCAAGCTCTGAGGCCGGGGTATAGACGCCCTCCGGGCTGATCCAGCCGGTCAGCCGCTTCTGGGGGTCATACAGATAGGTCACGCATGCGCTCCGCTCCCTCTCCGCAAAGAGCCGGCACCAGGTGTCCCCGGTGATCTCATACCGGTACGCTTCCTGCTCCCCGTCCGGCCCCTCTTCCAGGACCCGCAGGCCCGCCTCCGCGCCCGTCCCATAGGTATAGGTATACCGATCCCCGCAGGCATCGGTCCTGCCCACCAGCGCATGCACCGCCGGGGCGCTGTCCGGCTCCAGAGCCTGGTAGCGCAGTTGCAGCCCATCGGCATAGGTTTCGGCGTAGAGGCTTCCATCGTAGGTCAACGTGGAGATTGGCGCGGTCGGGACCAGCGGGGCATAGAGGGGGTGGCCCTCTTGCGTGCCGACGGCCTGATAGGGCCGGGCTTGCCAGTCGGAGTGCACCAGGGTGACCACCGGCGAAGCGGGCGAGGCCAGGAGGAAGCTGTCCAGATAGATCGGGCCTGCCGGGGGCCCGAAGGGTTGGCCCTTCTTCGGATACCGGTAGAGGCAGGACGCCAGGCTGTTGAGTCGCAACGCGATCCGGGCGCTCTCCGGAACGAGGGCCAAGGAAACCCTCCTGGTCGGATGGCCGGCCATTCGTGGATGGGAGACCCTGGCATCATTGCGTCGCCCGAGCCCGTGCTTCAGCAGATGAACGATGGCCTTCTGGCTCCTCTCTCGACCATACCCCAATGCGGTTTTCCCTTTTTCAGGGGAACTCCAGTTTCGCTAGGGAGGTATTCAGGATTGATCCGTATGTTCACTCTTTCCTTCAAACCTTTGCCATAAGACACTCCCTACCGTTGCCCATACCCCTCCATGAATAGCACCATAGTTAGCGCTTAGAATCAATGTCTCTACTATAGAATTCCAATTAGCAAAGATTGAAGGGAGACTACCAGGCCCTAAGGAAAAGAATCCAAAGACCACGAGTGTACCAGCCACCATGCGGTCACCCCTACCTTCCGATCCGCCTGGGCCACCCATACCAACCCGGCATCCGAGGTTAATTGCCCCCCATCCCATCGGAGTACCACCTCAGGCCCTCCAACCGCAGGAAATCTGATCTCCGATC
>JADLDR010000111.1 GCA_020846535.1 Armatimonadota bacterium
ACCCACCCGTCATTGCGCGGCGAAGCCGAAGCCATCTCATGGCGGGAGGGGGCCAGGGGATGGCTTCGTCGCTGTCGCGCCTCGCATTGGCGAAGCGTTCATCGGGAAGTTATTTCTTTAGGACTTTCGCTGGGGTAGGGGCGAACCGGTGTGTTCGCCCTGCCTTACAAGCCGGTGTGTTCGCCCTGCCTTACAAGCCGGATCCAGGGCAGACACGCAGGTCTGCCCCTACAATTCGTCCCGTTCGAGAGACCAAGCGAAAGTCCTAATAGTAAAGCTATCTCTGGTTGGAGGGGTGTTTTAAGCTTCCAATCTCACACCTACAATCCACGATTTATCCATCTGGCCGTCTTCATCGGTGGTGTTGGGGTGGCCTCGCTTTAGGGCGGGTTCTTGCTGAACGCGCCAGAATAGGCTGCCCAGGATGCGGCGAGTGTTCGGCGTGGTGGGGCATTCCATCGCGCAGGCCATCTCCTGGTAGCGTTCGCGGCGGGAGGGGCGGTCATAGGCAGGCTCTTCCTTCGAAATGAAACAGGCGAGGGGCGAAGGGGGCTTGCGGGCACGGGGACGGCTTCGTCGCTTCGCTCCTTGCAGACAGTATCGGTGTGTCCTATTTCTCTTCGTCCGCAGCCCGCCAGGGGTGGGCGTAGGGGCCGATTTCATCTACTGGGATCGGGTCGAACAGGATGCTTCTCAGGGTCGGGTCCTGCCGGGCGCTGGGGTCGGGAGTGCGATCTGTGACGGCGTTCAGGGCCGTTCGCTCCACGCCGCCGTCGCGGAGGAAGAGTTCCTTGCAGCGGGCGAAGGCGTTGCGGGCGATATTGTTGATATTGGCCTCGATTTTCAGGCGGGAAAGGTCGGGGTAGCGGGTGGAATAGGGAGGCGCGGAAGCCTGGGCCAGGAATTTTTCGATGCCGCCCAGCCAGCCGGACTCGACCCACCGGCTGAAGCTCATCCCGGCGTAGCAGTCGAGGAAGAGGTTGTTGTCCACCAGGTTGTCTTTGCCGCCGTGAATCTGGACGCCGCCGAAGAGGGCGGAGCCGCACCGCTCGAAGAGGTTGGCGTAGACGGCGATGCCGGAGATCATATCATCCAGCCGGATGCCCGCCGCGCCGGTGTGGGTCCCGCCGGTGATATCGGCGAAGCGGTTCCAGCGGAAGGCCACGCCGCGGTAGAGCGGATTCCCGAACATATCCACCCCGCCCTGATCGTCCGATTCGTAGACGACATCCCGGACGGAGTTGAGTTCGATAAGATGGTCGTTGCCCTCGATCCGCATGGCGGAGGAGGGGATATGCTCGAAATGGTTGTGGGCGATCCGATTCCCGCAGCCGTCGAAGTGGACGGCGGGCGCATAGGTGCGCTTCAGGCGGGAGATATCGAAGATCGTGCAGTTTTCGACGAAGTGGTGGCCGGGCGTGAGTGTCTTCAAATCGCCGCCCGCCACCCGCGCCCCGCCGCAGCCGAGTGTTTTCATCAGGCAGCCGAAGACGCCGTGCCGCTCCCCGCCCCGGATAACGATAGCGTCCCCGCCCAACTGACGGAGCGTGCAGCCCGCCACCAGGCAATCGCTGCCCCCGCTGATCGTGATCCCGTCTCCCCGGCCCTGGCGGAAGGCCAGCCCTTGCACGATCACATGCTCCGCATTGTCCAGAGTGAGAAACGGCTGAGAAAAGACGCTGAGGGTGGTGACATCCTTTCCGGCATCGAAGCCTTCCGGAGGGAGCCAGTAGAGTTTTCCGGCGGAACGGCTCAGATACCACTCGCCGGGGCGGTCGATCTCGCAGAAGAGGTTGACGGCGTAATACCGCTGGTCTTTCCGGTAGCCGTACTGGGAATAGGGCGGCTCGATGGTGAAGCTCTTCTCCTTCGGATCGATGGCGGCCACCTTCTGGTATTCCTCGTACCAGTCCCAGCACCAGTAGCCGTATAGCCGGACATCCGGCTCATCGAGCCAGAGGGAGGGACGCTCCTCCGCGTAACGGAACTTCCCGTCCGAGCAAGCCGGGATGGTGTTCCAGATGGTAAAGATTTCCTTGCCCAAAAGCTCCCCGGTCCTGACGAAGCCCTCGTTGGGCCAACGGGCAAGTGTCTGCGGCTGCCCGTTCAGGAAGAGTTCGGGGCGCATCCGCAGATCGGCCGCATCTCCGAAATCGCTGATCCCCAGGGCCTTCAGGTCGAGTTCCAGCACGCGGTCGCGGGCGGAAGGATCGAGCTTTTCTTTCAGGGATGCATCGGCGATGGGCTGCCATCCGGTCAGCCGCAGGCCGCCGTCGAAGACCGCCTTTTCGCCGGCCTTGCCCTGGTAGACCACCGGGGCCTGAGCCGTTCCGGAGTCCTCCTCCGTCAGCGCGGTCGTCTGGCGAACGGGGTAAACTCCGCCGTGCGCCACCACGCGGACGCCGCCCTTCGGCAACCGGTCCCCATGCTTCTCCTTGAGCGCCCGGATGGCCATCCGGGCCTCATCGAGCGAGCCGAACGGCCTGGAGGCCGTTCCATTGCCGTTCCCGCCCGGAGCCACATGAAACGTGGCGGCCGGCCTGGGGAGGCGGGGCAATTGCACGCGATAGGCCGCAGGGTCGCGCCCGGGTTTCCCTTTTCTGATGCGGTTCGTTTCATCGATAAGGCGCAGGGCGATATCGCGGTGCAGTTGCGGCAGCCCGGCGTCGGCGGCCAGCCGCTTCCAGACAGCGACCGCTCCGGAGACGTTTTTCAGGCCCATCTCCGCCTCTGCGGAACCGAGAAGGGCCAGGCTCCGGACGAAGGGAAGGGCCGACTCTTTCGCCGCCGCGTCAAAACCGGCGCGGGCGGCCTCGAATCGCTTGTCCGCAAGGGCTTCGGCAGCCTGCTCCAGAACGGGAGAGACGGACGGAAGGGCCTTGCCGGGGGATTCCTCCGCCCCGGCGGGAACGGTCAGGGCCAGCAGGATCGCGGGCGTCAGAAGCCCGACAAGCCAGAGAGCGCTTGCAGCATTCATTCTTCCATCTCCTTTGAATGGGAAGGGTTTTGGTAAATGTCTCAAAGTCCCCCGAGGCCGCTCCCCCGCCGAAGCCCGGCGGGGGGTTGGGGGGCGGTTGGTTTTCCCAGTAAGGCGAGGGGTATGCGGCGATTACCCCTCTACCAATCGAACGCCCCGTTCTCCTGTCTGTAAACCGCATTTCCCCAGTCGAGGTCTTCTGAGAAGAGGACGCTGCCGCCGCAACGGCAGCCGCCGCCTCCGGCCATCCAGTCCAGGATGGCGCGGCGGAGGGAGGTATCGCGGGGGGCTGTCCGGATATCGAGCGGGCTGCCGCCGAAGACATCGAAGACGCGCTCATAGGTGCCGTCCGGGGAGGCGCGTTCGACGGGATGGAGATACCATTCCCGCAGGAAGGCGACGATATTTTCAGGGGGCGGCTTCATCTGCTCGAACTGGGGATCGAGCAGCCAGGAATAGCAGGTGAAGGCCCGGAAGGGCCAGTCGGGGAAGTGCTTTTCAAAAAAGGAAATGGCCTGGCGGAAGGAGTCGCCGCACGATTCCGGATCCATCGGGCCGGTGGCGGGGATGTGGACAGTCATCACCGGGTCGCCGTCGCGCAGGATTTCATGCCACTCGGAGGCCGGAAGGGCGACTTCCCTGTGCAGCATGTGGCCCCAGGGAGAGATCGGGTTGCCGCGAATCCACTGCTCATCGATTTCGAAGCGCGAGAGCCAGAGATTGTCCCTGTCGCTGGCTCCCTGAGCGCTGGCGAATTGGCCGTCGGCGCGAAAAAGCTGGTCGCTTTCGGCGAGGGCGACGACCCGGCGGGTGGCGGCGTGGCGGTAGAAGCGGAAGGGATGAAAATAGTGGCCGGGCAGGTATTGGAGGCGGCCCAGGGCGAAAAGTCTGCCCTGCAAGTGGTGAACGATCCAGCCGATCGCTCGAAAGCCCCACTGGCCGGTGCGCCGCCGGTTCTCGCGAATCCAGAGCGGAAAGTCCGAGAGGGTATCCCGGACGACCTGCGCGTTCAGGCTGCGGGCGCGGTGGAGGCTCTGAAAGTAGGGAATCCCCGACAGGAAGACGACGGCATAAAACATCGGCCCGGCGGGATCGGCCTGCGCCGGAAGGGAAGGCCAGCCATGCACCCGCACATTCAGGCCGGAGCGAAAGAGAAGCCAGTGGCAGTGCCAGGCAAGGCGTTCCAGGGCGGGGCTGCGGGCGATGGAAGCGGCAGCCTCATGGAAAGCCCGGGCCATTTCGGTTTCCACCGCCATCGTCCGGCAGGATTCCTCGATGTAGGCGGGCTGGAGGAAAAAGACCGCTCCGGGCGCGAAGGATTCAGCCGACTGAGGCCACCTGAGCGACCACTCTTCCGGCAGCGCCGACAGCTCCAGCGCGGAGCCGACCCGAGCGGGATCGGACAGAGACACCGTATCATGCGCCACTTCTGAATTCTCCCTTGATATATGCCGATATGGAGATAGCGAGGAAAAGCGCCCCCCCAACCCCCCGGCTTCGGGGGGCTTAGACTGTGCGTATCTTTAAAAGATTGAGCAAAGCATCTCGAAATCTATTCCCCCCGCCGAAGCCCGGCGGGGGGCTGGGGGCGGTTAGTTCTTGAGCAAGGCGGTTGACCTCCCCGCTATACGGCATCTACTCTTCTGTGCGCTGCTTGCTTTTCCTGCCGTTAGAGGGTGGAAAGGCGGTTCATTATTTCTCCAGGAGGGATGAGCCCGCCTGCGTCGGTGGCGAAGGCTCCGATGCGGGCGTCTCCCCGGCTGTCGGTGATGAGGAGAAACGCCCCCGCCCACGTGACGGCGAAGTGGCCGGTCAGGGAGAGCTTGGCAGCGCCCTCCGGGTCGGTGTAAACGGGCAGTCCGCCGATATACTCCTCCGACCAGGCGGCGGCCTCCTCCAGGCTGCCCTCCAGCACGATCCGGAGTTTGGCCTGCGCCCTGTCGAGAGCGCCCCGGATGCCTGCCAACTGCCGGGCATAACCGGCGCAGGTCAGGCAGCCGCGCGAATGGATGAAGAAGAGGACCGAGGGCCTGCCGGCGTCGCTCAGGCGCATCGCCTGGCCGTCGGGATCCCTCAGGTCGAACTCCGGGGTGGGCAGCCCTCCCGCCGGGTAAACGGCAGGAAGCCGTGGCTCGAACTCGAAACCGGCGCGGGACAGGGCGCTTTCCATCTCATCCAGGGTCGGCTCGGTTTGCACGATCTCCTCTTTTCCATAGACGAGGGTAGGCGTTTTAGGGCGGCCCTGATTCAGGGATTCCACGTAGCGCGCCGACGCCGGATCGGCATCGATATCGATGTATTCATACGGGACGGACAAGACATCCAGGCGGTCGCGGGTGATGGCGGTGTCCTCGCAGGTCGGGGAGCCGTAGACAATCAGGTTGGGACGCATGGGAAACCTCCTTCTCTGTTTATGTAGTTTTTGCCGTTTGGGGGACCGAATCCTGTCGGCGCAACCGCTATCAAGAAAAGGATTATGAGGGAGGGCGGCGAAGAAATGGGTATTCCTCATATAGGCGCGCGAACGAAGAAGGAGGTTTCTTTGTCAGAGCCCATCACTGTCACGGTCGGCCCGGAGAAGGCCGATTTTACGGGAAACGACCATCTTGCCCTGCAAGCGGCGGTCGATTATGTCTTCCGTTTCGGCGGGGGGACGGTTTGCATCCTGCCCGGAAACTATGAGATGGGGAACTCGCTTTTCCTGCGTGAGCGAGTCCGGTTGGGCGGATCCGGGGATGACACGGTTTTGCGAAAGCGCCCCTCCGGCTCCACGAAATTGATCGACGATACCGACTGGTACGACACCGTCGTCCAGGTGGAAAACCCGGACATTTTCAGGGTGGGCGAGGGGATCCTTTTGCGCGGGAAATCTCCTCATGCGGGGAGCATGCAGTATGTGAAGCGCACCGTCACGGAGGTGGACGGGAACCGCATCCACATCGACAAGGATCCCCGTCTGAATTTCTGGATCGACTGCGAGGCGGAGGCCGCGACCCTTTTTCCGGTCATCAGCGGGGATTATGTAAACGATATCGCCATCGAAAACCTGCGAATCGACGGTAACCGAGCTGAAAACGAGCATCTGGACGGCAACTACGGCGGAGGGGTCTTCCTCCAGGACTGCGACCGGATCGCGATTCGCAACGTCACCACCCACGACAACCACGGCGACGGCATCAGTTGGCAGATCTGCGACGATGTGACGATAGAAGGCTGCCGTTCCCTCAACAACGCCGACCTGGGGCTGCATCCGGGCAGCGGCTCCCAGCGCCCGGTCGTCCGGAACTGCCGCATCCAGGGAAACGGGATCGGCTTCTTTTTCTGCTGGGGCGTTCGCTTCGGGGTCGTCGAGGGCAATGTCATCGAGGACAGCCGCACTTACGGCATCTCGATAGGCCACCGGGACACCGATAACATCGTCCGCGGCAATATCGTACGCCGGAGCGGAACCCACGGCCTCCTTTTCCGGGAGCATCCGGTCGCTCTGAGGGCCCCCCACCGCAACCTCTTCGAAAGCAACGTGATCGAAGACAGCGGCACGGAAGGGGACTGCATCGCCATCGAAATGCTGGGCTGCGCCCAGGATGTCGTCCTGCGCCGGAACCGCATCACCGACACCCGCCCCGCCTCCTCTGGAATAAATCGGATCGGCCTGAGGATCGGGGCCAGAATCGAGAGGGTGAAAGCGGAAGAAAACGAGTTTGCAGGCATGGAAAGGAATGTGCAGGATTTGAGAGGGGAATAAAGGGCGTGTGTTCGGAGGGCGACCCCGGAGAGGGGGATAGAGGGTGCGGTGCTTGAGGGATAATCTCTCCCCCTGCCCGTTTCGGGAAGGGGGCTGGGGGGGTTAGGTAACCATCTCCCAAAGGCCCGAACCCCGCCCCTGCGGGACAGGCATCCTGATCTGGATCGCTATGGGGCGCGATGCATCGCGCCCTGCCAGGCCGTGGGGCGCGATGCATCGCGCCCCTATCCCGCATCGACCTCAATGCGGCTAGGTGGCAACTTGGGTTCTTATAAGCCCCTGCGCCACTTGGCAATCCTCACCGCCACCTCGGCGGCAGGGGCGGTCCAGAGGCGGTCCCGGGAGCGGGCTAAGAAGTCGCAGATTTCCCGGAAGTCTGGGTAGATAGCTTTACACCATCTATTATCCATATGACTTTTCCCAAAGACTCGATAAAAAATACTGGAAATTTAGCCCTTACCCCCTTGATTTTTTTTCGTTATGATATACTCTTCACAAGCTTAAGAAAGTATTCTTTATTTGGAGTTGTCAGGATGATATGCCCTTCTCATCCCTTGTCTATAAATATTTTTCCGCTCAGTAGCTATCTTAATTCTGCTATCTTTCCTCGCCTGTCGAATCATAGCTCATTCTTTGCTCTTCCTGACTGGCCTCTATGCAGATCGTTGTTTCTTCTAGCCAGCCCTCGTTTTGAGCGATCATGTTTTTCTCCTTACCTTCTTCATCAAGTTTCCAATTATCGCGCTCGTGTCCCACAACTGCTACTAAAGGAGAATAAGATCATGTGTCCCCCTTATAATTCCGAATCGGATGAAATCCTTTGCACGCTGTTTCAGCAAGGGAATATAACGGTATTTGATGTATTACGGTCCCGCTATCAAAAAAGATTGCATAGATATATATCGTATTTTGCAGTACTTTTTGGACTTTCCAGGGAAGATCAAGAAGATTATTTTGCTGAATGTTTATTAGTC
>JADLDR010000112.1 GCA_020846535.1 Armatimonadota bacterium
GCCCCTTTCTGGCCGGTAGGGTCCGCCGACTTGACCATCAGGTCGGCATGGGCCAGAAATGTTTTCCGGGCCAGAGCGTCATCGGGGAAGAGTTCCAGATAGCGGGCCAGGGCCAGAGCGTGGAAGGTCATAGACCAGACATCCACCCTCAGGGGACTGTCCGGCGGGATGCGCCCATCGAAGGCCGATTCCTTGACGCACCAGCGGATGCGCTGCAAATATCGGTCCTCTCCGGTCAGTTGATAGGCTTCCAGGAGGCGGTTCAAGGTGTTGGCCGTACTCCGGCTGCCCGGCGGGTAGTAGTCGCTGTCCTCCGGCTCGGACTGGGGAGACATGTAAGGGGCCATGGCGTTTTCCGCGATTGCGAGGCAGGCTTCGCGTGCCTTCCAGTCGCCGGCGAGGTAGTATAGGGCCGCCGTGCCGCGAGCGCCGAAGGCCAGGTCGCGGGTAAAGTGGTTGTAGTTCCGGTTGGGATTCCGGTGCCCCGGCTCGTCGTGCAGGGAGTGGGCGTAGACGCCGCCCTTCAGGAAATGGGGTTCCGGGTAGTGGGGCGCGTGGAAGACATCGATATCCCCCATATGCCGGGCCGCCGCCCGGAAGAGGTTCAGCCATCCACGCTGCCCGGTGCGGGCGTACTGCTTCAGCATGCCGAAATCGAAGTCGTATTTGAGGTTCCATTGGCCTGTGCCGCTCTCAAAATCGATGGGTACATCGCCGTAATCCATCCAGCCATAGAAGTCGAATTCCTCGATGCGGCTGAACAGGCTCGGGCCTGGCTCCGCCCCCGGCGGGTAGACGCCGATGGCGGAAAGGTTGCGGGCTTCGTAGGCCGGGTAACGCTCCGGATCGTAAGGATGCAGAGGGCCGAGTACCTCTGTCTTCGCCCACCATTCGGGAGCCGGTTCCAGCAGCAAGGGGGCGCTGAAAGAGCGGGCCAGGGCCGGGCCGGTTTCCTGGCCCGCCGAGAAATCCAGAAGCAGATCGTGAGTTTTATGCTCGCCGGGCCGGAGGGCAAAGGGACCGGCGTACTGGCCGGGAAAAAGGGCGACCGTCAGATCCCCCGAAGGAGCGGCGTTCAGGGCTTTGGGGAAATTCGGCCCGAAATCCCGGAGCGTCATGCCCGCCCGCCCCTGCGCTCCGGCGATCTCCAGCCACCCGGCGGCCTGACGGCCCTCTTCCAGGGTATCCTGCCCCCGGGTGATGCGGTAGCCGCGGAAGCTGACATAGCTGTTGGGGCGGGGATGGAATTGCGCGTCCATATAGCGGTTCCACTTCTCCGTCCCGCTGGAATCCTGATAGATGGTAATCTCTTTTTCCAGAGAGCCGGTGAGGGGCCGGGTATCGGCTTCCCCCAGAGCGCGGTAGCGCACCGGGCCGGCGAACGCAACCGGCAGGCTCAGGGCCATTTCCTCGAAAAAAACGGTGTTGGGGGTCCCGATATCGGCATTGCGTACATTGCCGGTCTCGGTGCGTCCCGAATGGTCGTTGTTTTCCAGAGTGAAGGAAAGATGCACCTGCCCGGAACCGGCGTAGAAGGCGTACCGGGCCGTGAATTCCAGGAGGCCCGCCCTCTCCAGGCCCAGGCTGCCTTTCTGCTCCAGGACGCATTTCATCGAGCCCCGCTCCAGCCACCGGCTTTCGGTGACGAAGCCTTCTGCGATCTCGCCGCCTTCCGGAACGGTGGCGAAGGTGAAGCGATCCCCCTGCCTGGGCTGGCGGTCTACCAGCCAGGCGTCGTCATTCAGAATGAGCCGCCCGCTTTTCGAGCGGAAAGCGGCTCCCCACCTTCCTATGCCGGAGCCGTCTGTCCCGGTTTTGGAACCGATCGCCTCGAAGCGCCCCGCATCATCGGTAAAGGTCAGCGTCCATTCCTCCGCCAGAGCGTTCTCTCCGGCCTCCGCATAGATGAGGTGGGCGCTGCCGCGGTTGGCCGGGTCGGGAGCGGCGCGGGTCGCGCTCCGGCCAATGCCTTCGATATGGATTTTTCCCCGGCGGGCGGCCTGGATATCGCCCCCGATCTCCACCGACTCGAAAAGATCGAAGCGGGTTTTGCTGACCGTAAAGCGAGCCGCTCCTGTGTCAACCACCCACCGGGCTTCCTGCTCGGTGACAGCGACCGGCTGTTCGGGCAAAGCTTCCGCTTTGATGCCCGGGCCGTATTCGAGGCGGTAGCCTGCGCTTGCCTTTGCGGGAAGGTCGGCTTGGAAGTCCACCCACACCCATCGGACAGAAGGGTCAGGCCACCACTGGCCCGCAATGCGAAACTGCGCCGGAACTTCCTTGCCATCCGACTCCCGAATCAGTCGGAACTGCCCGGCATCCGTCACTGCGCCTCGGGGCAAGGGAATACCGCACGTGACCGGCTCCTGCCGCCGGGCCGCTCCGGCTGTCTCCCTTAACGTCAGAGGGACCTGATCCGCCTGCGTAAAGCTCGCGCCGGTGAAAAGCAGGCCGGCGATGAAAAGAGCGCATGTTATCATTGTTGAATCCATGAAGAGTCCTTTGGCTTGATGTTCAGGGGTCTCGCCAGCGATTAACCCCTATCTTCACTCAACTCTATTTCATATGCAGTGCCACCGGCCCCTTGCCCCAATCGGAAGGAGGTGTCAAAGCCGCTTTCCCTGCTCCAAAGACTCCGGCATCTTTATATTCGCCGATGAAGGGGTGATACCACCGCGCGTGGAGCATACCGGAGACGCCTTCCAGCGTCAGGGTGAAAGATTTAGCGCGGTTCAGGAAAACGATGTATTCCCTGCCCGGGTCGGCCAGACAGTAGCCTTCGCTGGCAAGGGCGTCCGAGGGGTTCATAAGCCAGTAGCGGGTTTGCTCGAAAAAGGCTCTCAAGCGTTTGAAATGGGCGTAGCCTGGCGGGGTGCCCTCCGGTCGGATCACGTCCCAGGCGGCGTAGGTGTAGTAATAGGCGGTATAGCCGCCTGCCGTGCAGATTTCCCAGGCGCGGCGGGCGACCTCCTCCGGGGGCTGAACCACAGCATAGGTGAAATCCTCGATGCCCTTCGGCCCGTACTCGTAGCCGAACTCGACATTGACCACGGGCCAGGCCCGCTGCCCGCGCTGGCGCAGGATCGTTTCATGCCAGTTGTCGTGGTGCTGGTCGGCGCGGAAATCGAGCAGGCCGTCGAAAGCGCCCTTATCGTAGTTTGCGTCATCGTCATGGTCGGTGATGGGGCGGTGGTAGGGGTCTGTTTCTTTCAGGAGGGCGAAGCGGCTGAGCTTGTAGGCCAGATCGGTTTCGTAGTGAGCCTCTTTGGAGAAACCCCAGACGATGTTCGGGTAGGCCGCATAGCGGGCAACGAGCCAGCGGAAGTATAGGTCATCGTCCGGGCCGCCCTTCTCCGGCCAGTGGACCATCTTGTTATAGACCTTGGCCATGATATGGGCGGTGATGCCGCGCCGGTGAAGCGCCTCGATCACCCGGTCGTAGTGCCGCCAGTAGGCGAGGTTGAAGCGGCTGTGGTCAGGGTTCTCGTTGGTTCCCTCCCAGGCGAAAAGGGGAGGCGGGCCGAAGTCGTCCGGCCCGGTTTTCCCCTTACGCCAGCCGGTATCGTGAGCATAGGCATTCAGGATGATATAACTGAACCCGCTGGCGGTCAGTTTGTCCAGGAACCGGTTCAGGGTCGGCAGTCTGGCATCGTTCATATCGAGCGCCCAGAGCCAGTCGCACTCATAGCCCACGAGGGAATAGCGCGTCCCGTCCTCGTAGATGAAATGGTGCAGATGCTCCTTATCCACCCGCAGGCCGCCGTGCGCGTTTTGGTCAGGATTGGGTTTGCAGAGAAAGGCAACCGCTTTGCCGGACAATGCGGGATCATCGGAACGGGTGACCAGAGACCATCCGCCTAATGCGGTCGGGGACACGCGGATTTTCCATGTCTGATTCCCGTCATAAAATCCGGGCACGGTAAATTCGATCCCGCCCGGCCCCTTCACCCGAGCGTCGAATGACACCCGAAAGGGGTTGTCACGGGCTGCCCGGCTTGTGAATGCAAAATCATGGGGATGCCAGCGGGGAACTTCGACAGCCGCCTCCCCATGGCCGGCTGCCACCGCGATTCCGGCAGCGGTGATGATCAGGAATCTGTGCATGAGACTTCCCCTTCTTGATGGATTGGGGTTGTTATTCTCTATAGCCGATGGGTTTCCTGCTGGCAACCAAGCAACCGCCCCCGGCCCCGGAAGGAATCTCTCTCCCCGGCCCGAATAGATGGAGCAGCAGATTGACTCAGGAGGAGCTTTATGGCGATCAAAGTTGCGGTGATCGGGGCAGGGAGCGTCGGATTTACGAGGGGGATGGCTCGGGATATTCTTTGCGTGCCGGAGCTTCAGGACACCGAATTCATTTTCACCGATATCAATGAACACAACCTGGATATGGTCTTCCAGTTGGTGAAGCGGGACATCGAATCCGCGGGGCTTCCGGCCAGAGTGTCCGCCGTCACCGACCGGCGGAGGGCGCTGGAAGGGGCCAACTATGTCTACTCGTTCGTGCGGGTGGGCGGGCTGGAGGGTTTCGCCACCGATATCGAGATTCCTCTGAAATACGGGATCGATCAGTGCGTGGGGGATACGCTGGCCCCGGGCGGGATCATGTACGGGCAGCGCACCATTCCCGTGCTGCTGGAGTTCTGCAAGGATATCGCCGAAGTCAGCGCCCCGGGCTGCCTGTTCCTCAACTATTCCAACCCGATGGCGATGAACACCTGGGCCTGCAACCGATACGGGCACGGGGTGAAGTGCATCGGCCTCTGCCACGGGGTTCAGGGCGGGCACTGGATGATCGCCCAAGCGTTCGGGCTGCCCCAGAGCGAGGTCGATATCATTGCGGCTGGAATCAATCACCAGACCTGGTATATCGGCATCCGGCACAAAGGGGAAGACCTGACCAGCAAGCTGCTGGAGGCGATGGAAAACCATCCGGAGATGCGGAAAACCGAGAAAGTTCGGATCGATATGCTGCGCCGGTTCGGCTACTTCAGCACGGAATCCAACGGCCACCTCAGCGAATACGTGCCCTGGTATCGGAAGCGGCCCTCTGAGATCAACGACTGGATCGACCTGGGAAGCTGGATCAACGGGGAAACGGGCGGCTACCTGCGCGTATGCGTGGAAGGGCGCAACTGGTTCGAACATGATTTTCCCAACTGGATGCAGTCCCCTCCCCTCACCTTCCGCCCGGAGGACAGAGGCCACGAGCACGGCTCTTATATCATCGAATCTCTGGTGACCGGAAGGGTCTACCGGGGCCATTTCAATGTGGTGAATAGGGGCTGCATCCCCAACCTGCCGCCCGATGCGGTCATCGAGGCACCCGGCTATGTGGACGGGAACGGCATCAGCATCCCCATCGTCGGCGACCTCCCCCTCGGCCCTGCAGCGGTCTGCAATGCCAGCATCAGCGTCCAGCGCCTGTCCGTCGAGGCGGCGGCGCATGGCGACGACCTGCTTCTCCGCCAGGCGATGATGATGGACGCCCTCACCGGCGCGGTCTGCAACCCGCCTGAGATCTGGCAGCTCGTGGACGAGATGCTGGTGGCCCAGGCCCAGTGGCTTCCCCAGTATGGCCCGGCCATCGCCGAGGCGAAAAAACGGCTCTCCGGCGGCAACCTAATCCCCACCAAGGATTACAAGGGCGCGGCCCGGCTCCACACCAAAACCGTCGCGGAGATGCTCCGGGACAGCCAGGCTGCCGCCAAAATGGCCGCCGAAGCCGACAAGGGCCAGGATCGACTGGAGAAGCAGTGAGATGACTTTATTGCTTATCTCCTCCCAATTGCATGAGGGCTTTCGCTAAGATAACCCAAGTTGCTCCCTACCCGCATTGAAGTCGATAAGGGTAGGGGCGCGATGCATCGCGCCCCATAGGTATCCCGATCAGGGTGGCTGTCCCGCCGGGGCGGGGGGCGGGCCTTGGGGAGACCGTTCCCTAACCCCCCGGCCCCCTTCCCGAAACGGGCAGGGGGAGGGGATGAGGCCGTCAATGACCGCACCCTCTATCCCCCTCTCCCCGGAGGCGCTCCGGCGCATCCCTTCGGTTTCGGGGAGAGGGGTTAGGGGAGAGCGGTCACCCAGGCCAGGGGAGAAAGGTCACCCATCCCCCAGGAGCGGAGGATGTTTTACCTTATCTTGATCGCTATGGGGCGCGAACAATCGCGCCCCTACCGCGGCAAACAGGACTGACCCCGGGTTAGATGGCAACTTGGGTTAAGATAAGATATCATGAGTGCCTTTCAGAAAATATTCTATACGGAGAAAACAACGAGTAATGAAGTTATTTCTGAACATACTTGTAGGGCTGGTCGTATTGATTGCCAAATCAGAGGCGGCGGAGACGGTCCCGCCGCCCGGACCCGGCATGCTTCAGGCTTACTTTGCGAATCGGGCGGAACGCTACCTGATTCCCTATCGGGAGGCGATGCCATCCATCGCGACCAAAGCTCAGTGGGACAGGGAACGCAAGAGGCTGATGAAAGCCTATAAAACCGCCCTGGGGCCGTTTCCCCGGCGCACGCCACTCCACGCCCGTGTGGTTGGGCGGATCAACCGGCGGGAATGCGTGATAGAAAAAGTGATCTTTGAAAGCAGGCCCCGATTTTATGTGACAGGGAATCTGTATCTTCCTCTCCGGCGACAGGCGGAGAGGCACCCTGCAGTGCTGCTCCTCTCGGGTCATTATGAGGAAGGCAAGAGCGATGAGAGTTCACCGCACAGGCAGATGGGCCTGGCGCTGGCCCGGCAGGGTGTGATCACTTTCATTATAGACCCCATCGGCCAGGGCGAACGTTCGGTCTATATCAACGCAGGTGGTGAGAGTACGGAGTATTCCACCACGCAACATACGCTAATGGGCTATCAGTGCCTGCTCACGGGGACAAATGTGATGCAGTATTTCCTGTGGGACGCGATCCGCGCCATCGATTACCTGGCTCAAAGGCCGGAGGTCGATGCGAAGCGGGTAGCGGTTACAGGCGTTTCCGGAGGCGGGGTGCAGACTTACTCCCTCGCCCCTGTCGAAGCGCGGGCAGCGCTGCTGGCACCAACCTGTTCCGTCACTTCCCGCCTGGCGTACCTGCAGACAGGCTGGGCAGCGGACGCTGAGCAATGCCTTTACGGGACGTTTTCGGAAGGGCTGGAGCAGGGGGCACTGCTTGCGTTGGCGGCCCCGAGGCCCTATCAGGTGCAGGCAACCCTCTACGATATATTTCCTCTTCAGGGTACTCGCGAGAGCGTCGCCTGGGCGCAGCGAATTTACGATCTACAGGGCATGTCTGATCGTCTGAATCTAGTCGAGGACAAGGCCGGTCACGAATATACACCGGGCTTACAGAACGCCTTTTATAAGTGGCTCAACCGATGGTTCCATTACGGGCAGCCCGCCTCCGATGGGCAGGCGATTGAGGCCGATTTACCACAGCATCTCAACTGCACCGCAACAGGCCGTGTCAAGACCAGTTTGCCGAACGCCAGATGGGTGGCTGATTTCAACCTGGTGCGAGCGCAGACTATCCGGCCCAAACGATCCCTGCCAGACAATCTCCAAAGCCTCAAACGCTATCGAGAATTAATCATTGGCGCTATGAGGAAGGTTCTGGCGGTTCGTCCGAAACTGTCACCGATGGTCGAAACCGTATCCCTGGGCCGAAACGGGAAGATCGAGACCGAAACCGTTCGGATTGTGACAGAGCCAGACATTACGGTGACCGGCGTCTTTTCCCGGCCAGCCGGCAGAGGGACTCATCCTGCCGTTCTGTTGATCTCCGACTCCGGAAACGATATCTTTGCGGCGGATAGGGCGGGTATCGACCTGGAGATCGCTCGGCTCCGGGAGCGTCTGGCCGGTCAGGGTTATGCGGCAATGAATATTGAGGTGCGAGGCGCAGGATCCAGCGCCCCGGGATCTTCCCCTGTAACGCTGATGGACTCCGTTGTGTTGAGTGCGGAAGCGATAATGACACAGAATGCCCTGATGTGCGGTACAAATCTGTTTGCAGGTCGCGTGCTGGATGCCATGCAGTGCGCAGCCTGGCTGCAGGATAGGCCGGAGGTGGACCGGAAAAGCATTGCCCTTATAGGCTGGGGGCAGGGGGGCCTGATCGCTCTTAGCGCAGCGGCTCTCGACAACCGCATCGCCGCCTGCGCCGCCATCGGCTCCCTCTCCACCTACCTGTGCCTGACAGAAACGGAAAAATATGTCCATCCCCCCAGCACCTTTCTCTGGAATGTGCTGGCTCATTACGACCTGCCCGAAGTCGCTGCATGTATTGCGCCCAGACCGCTTCTTCTCGCCGGACCTGTCGATGCGATGAAACGGGCGCTCCCTCTACACAAGGCCGGGCAAGCCTACCAAACATCACTGGCTGCCTACCGGATAGCCGGGGCATCCAATGCACTGCTTCTATCCGACCGCAGCCCCGATCTGGAAAGGTGGCTTGGCGGGGCAGTAGCGCATCACCAATAAGAGGTTAAAGGAGATTATGATGAAACAGATGGCGATCTCAGCGATGGTAATCCTTATTCAGAGTGTATGTCCGACTCAGGCTGCGGCTGGCGAATTGCTGCCTTCGCTGACTCTCTCCGGCTCCAGGCGGCCTTCCTGGGTGCGCGATCAGGGGATTGTGATGGCCGGCAACTGGGATCCGATGGTGTCTCGAAGCGCCTTCAACGGCTATGTTCCGACCCCGGAACAGCGCGCGCTTTATGAAAAGGAACACAGCCTCAAAACGCTTCAGGCGTTGCGCCAATTGGGTGTGAACTTCATCATGACCCATTGCTACAAGGGTGCAGGCATCGAGGCCGAAAAGGAGGATATGGAAATCGCCCAGCGGTTCGCCGTATTATGCCGTCAGCAGGGTTTTCACGTCGGAGCGTATGTGACGAGTTCAACGCTATATTGGGAGCTTCTCGACAAAGAACGCCCGGACGCTCCGGATTGGCTCGTTCGCGACATCAAGGGTAATCATTCGCTTTATCTGGGCAACCCGCTGCGCCGCCGGGTTAACCAGAATCACCCGGACTACCAGGCGTATCTGAAGCGTGTGGTGGAGTTCGCGGTCAACGAGATGAAGCTGGATCTCTTGCATTTCGATAACTGGTATATCGGCCCCGGATTCGACCGGGTTTCGGTGGAGCGGTTTCGTGATTATCTCAAACGTGAGGGTTCCGCTCTGGATTTCGGGGTATCGGCTATCGACCGGGCCATGCCTCCGGCTCCCCCGACTCCTCCGAGTCCCATTGGCCAATACTGGGCACCGGGGAATACGCTCTCGGATGCTTCCCCGGATACCCCGCTTGGCCGGGCGTGGCTGGATTTTTCATGCGAATCGCTAAGTATGGCCTATCACGACATGGCATTGTTTGCCCGCACCTTGCGCTCCGATATTCTGATGGAGTGCAACCCCGCAGGGGTTGCGTATCGCATTATGCCTCCGGTCTATCACGGCCAACTCCTGCAATACGGCGAGGCGTTCTGGGACGAGCAATCTGATTGCGGCTACCAGGAAGGTGACCTGCGCACACGTATCCGGACCTATCGGATCGGGCAGACTATGGACAATATGGTCTTTTTCTATGTCACTTCCCCCTTGAGAGCTGCGGAATCGCTGGCCTTCAACACCGACTGCTTTGGCTGTATCGCCTGGTTCGAGTGGGGCAAAATCACCAGCCAGCCCGACTCCAATACTCCAGTCTCCCCGGAGGTACTGCCCTATGTGCGGTTCTTCCGCGAACAACGGCCCTATTACCGCGCCAGTCGCCGCCTGCCGGAAGTTGCCATCCTCAGGAGCTATACCAGCCAGCTTTACGGCTCCGACAGAGCCGCTCGGTCGACCTATAACTTTGAGAAAAGCTGTATCGAGCGCAGCATCCCCTGGGCCATGATCTTCGATCAGCATCTTGCGGACCTGAAGGGGTTTCGGGCGCTCTGCCTGACGGGCGCGGAGTCGCTGAGCGACAGGCAGGTCGCACAAATACAGGCGTATGCCCGACAGGGGGGCGGGCTGATCCTGGCCCCTGGAACCGGACAATACAATGAGAAAATGCAAGTCCGGTCGACGAATCCGTTCAGCGATTTGAAAAGCCGGAGAATTGTGCAGGTGACTCTTGATGCCGGCCAGGAGGATATCCTTGCAGCCATTAAACGCGCCTGCGAAACCGATACCCAGATTTTGCTTGATGCTCCTCCTTATCTGCTGGCCGAAATCACCCAGCAGGATAAGCCGGGCCGCAGGCTCGTTCATCTTGTGAATTACAATACAGGCGTTCCGGTGACGGTACCCCGGATCGACCTTCAGGTTCCCAAAGGCTGGCGCATCCGGCAAGTGGCGCTTCTTCGGCCCGAAGACCCTCAAAGGCGATTGATCGAGTTCCGGCAAGAGAAGGATCGGGTGAGGTTCGCCATTCCCAAAATGGACGGCTATGCGCTGGTCAGTGTGGAAACGAAAGCGCAATAGCCAGGCTGGGCAGTCCTCCCGCCCATTAACCATACACCTCTTCAATAATCGAGCGAGTGATCTCCACCCATTTGCGTGGCCTATCCCGGTCGCCCTGAACGGTCTCAACATCTTTGAGGGTGATATCGACATACCCCTCCCGGCAGACGGCGAGGTCGCGGCGCAGGATGCGGCGGATACGGTCGGGATCGAAACCGTAGCTGACCATATCTGCCGGGCTGGGGCGATAGCTGATGACGTAATCTTTGCCGATCTGCTCGGCGCACCGGGCGACATCGGCAAATGGCGAGACGGCGATGCGGCGCAGATTCGGCAGGCGGCGCAGGACGGGGATTTTATGTGTCAGATCCTCACAGCACCCGTAAGCCACCAGCCCGAAACGTTCCAGGATTGGCTGCTGATATCGGAAAAGAAATTCATCCCACATCGCCGGGGAAACCAGGGCGAACTCCTGGGCAGCCATAAAGCCCCATAAGCAGCTTTGCTTGACGCCTTTCGCTTCAGGGGCAGGGGCGGGCAGTTCCAGGGCATAGGGCATCGCCTGGTTCTGGTGAGCGGTCAGACTCCAGTCGCCTGCGGCTTCAGCCTGCTTGTGCGCCTGGCGGATGCCTTCCGCGAAAAAACCTACCAGCCGGTGCAGCCACTCCGGGTGATCGGACATATCGAGCATGAAGTTCTCGATGCCGCGCAGGTAACCGAGATCGGTGGAGATGTCCCCGCGCCAGACCTGATACGCCGGGGACCGGTCTACACAGACCAGCAGAATGTCCCCGATAATGTCCTGAAGCCGTCGGACGGCTTTTGCCGTTTCCTCTTCATCGATTTCGTGCCGGGGGACTTGCAGTTTTTCGATATCCTCCAGGGATTTGATGGGATAATCCATCTTGTAGGCCCCGCCCGGGGTATCGGAAAAAACGCGTCTGCCCGATACGCCCCATCCCGCGCAGCGATACCTCGCCTGAACCGCCACCCACGGCTCGAAGATGGAGTCGTCCCGAAGGCTGTCCCAGTAGAGATGGTTGCGGAAAAAGTCCTCGTAATGGCGCAGGAACGGATCTTCGCACAGGCAGCGAGAATCCAGCAGCTCGTGCCAGGCGAATGCCCGCACATAAATCAGAGGGCGTTCGCCACGAAGGCTGTTATGCTGCTTCCAGAGCCGCCTGCGCTCCTCCTGAACGGGCCGGGCGCACACCTCCGCGTATTTCTGGGCTAGATCCCTTAACAGGAGTTCATCTCTGGATCGCATGTGCTGTCTCCTACACCGGCCATCCGGTTGCGAAAGCGAAGGTTCTTCACTGCGCGATTTTCAGCGCATCCCTCAAAATGAAGAGCAGGCGGTCGATGACCAGGGACATACGGGCCATGACCGTGGAGCCGAAAGTAGCGCCGAAGCTGATCATCAATAGCCATCGGCCCATGCGCGAGGCTCCCCGGACAGCCCGGTTTTTTTGCTCGAAGGAGAAGAAGAAATAGGTCATCACGCAGAGCAAGGTGGCGATGAAGATGAAGTTGTTGATCGCAGTCGAGGGGGGAACCCCTGCCAGGGGCTTGAACGACTTGTAAATCTGGGGTGTCTGGGCGGTGGCGAAGCCTTTGAAGGTGAGGGTGGCCCCGATGCCCATCATCGTGCCGATGATGAGACGGCTGATCCAGTTGTATTTCCGGGAGAAGATCAAATAGTACATCAGGCCCGCCAGGAAGAGGGCGAAGTACCACCAATAGCCTTTTCCGATCATCGGGTCCCACCACTTGGGGCGCAGAACGTCCGTCCAGGTGCGGGCCACCCCGTAGCCGGTCGCCAGGCCGATGAAGATATGCTCGAAGAGCCGGTAATAAGCGTTCTCGCGGTAGAGAATGGAGTAGATCGCCAGGGTGCAGATCACTCCGGTCCAGATTATCCAGGGGTCGTGCTGAATCATGCGCGGCGCTCCCTTCTGCGGGCCGACAGATATCCGAGATTGCCGATGAGGATAAAGAGGGCGATCAGGATAAAGGCCATGGACTGGGACTGCATCCCCCGCGTTCCCAGGCTGGGGCGCTTGACGAGAGCTTCGTATTCCGCCGCGCCCTTCATGCCGTTCAGGAGGCCCACCAACTGGCCCGAATCGAGCAAAGGGAACTCGCCCGGGGCGATCACGCCAGTACAGGCTTCGGCGAGCGGCGTTTTATAGACGCCCTGGAAGAACTGGAGCCATCCGCCCAACGTTCCGGAAGCAGTGATGACGATGATCAGGCCGACATCTTTGTGGCTTTGGATCCCCTGCATGACCGGCAATTTATCTACCGGCGTTCCCCGGATATCCTTTTCGATGGTGCCAGGGATATCTTTGGCGAGGGAGATGATCATGACACTGCCGCCGGTCTTATAGCCCCAGTTGCACCAGTCGCTGCCATATTTTCGCCCGTAGCTTCGCTGCATCTTTTCCGCGATATTCTGCGTCAGGCGCGGACCGAGAAGGTCCTGGCCCATCACGGCGAAGCGTACCCCTTTCTGCATCAGGTGGTGGAGGATGGCGGTTGTCTGGGGGCCGTTCTCACCCCTCGTCCCGGGCGACCAGTCGCAGGAGAGGATGACGATTTTATCTTTGGGCATCTTTTCGATGACCTCGTAAAGACCCATCGCCTGCGGGCCGACCAGCGTTTTCTGCGCCAGCCGGAAGAAGGGAAGCTGGGGGACCGATAGGGCCAGGATCAGCAGGATATAGAGGATGCGCCGGTCGATGCGCTGCAGCCGCAGCCAGATATTGTCCATCCCTTATAGCTCCCTGTCGAAATAGCTGCCGCGCTCCAGGCTGAGCCAGATCCTGAGAGCCATCGCCAGCCCGCCCAGGGCCAGGCCGAAGCCCATGGCCCGATAGGCCGGGGCATTGATGATCTGGAGTACCCAGTTGCTCATCACCTCGATACGGAACGAGGCCAGCCATCCTTCTGTCGGCAGACCGCCGGTGAGGGCCATCCCCAGGGGCACCTGCCCGATCAGGACGATGAAGGCGGCGGCCATCATCAGGCTGGCCTCCACGGAGCGCACCCGGAAGGCGCGGTAGGCGGCGGCGGCGATATAGAAGGCCAGCAGGCTGAACATTGTGGCATCCAGAGAGCTGAGCAGCCCGAAAAAGAGGATCCGGTTGATCTGCCAGGGGAGAGGATATTCCGAAAGGCGCGCCTCCCCGGAGCCGTCCGCCCTGACCGTATAGATCAAGGGGATCTCATCCTGGGTGGAGACATAGGTGATCCGCCGCCCGTCCCGCGACCAGACCGGAGAAGAATCCTCATGATCCAGGTAGGCCCGCCGGGTAACGGGCGCGGCGGCCCCGCCGTCCGCATTCATGGCCCAGATTTCGTTGGTAGCCCGCTCACCCCGGTTGGAAACGAAAGCGATCCGCCTGCCGTCCAGCGACCAGGCCGGGCTTATATCATCACCCGTTCCCCCGGCGGGAGAGAGCCGCCGCAGCCCCGATCCGTTGGCTCCGACAGTAAAAATCGCCAGAGCCGCTCCGTCCCGCATGGCGAACGCGATCCGCCTGCCGTTCGGCGACCAGGCCGGGGAGGACACTTCCGCAGCAGCGTTCCAAAGAACGCTTGCCACGCCTCCCTCCCGGTCGAGTACCTTCAAAGAGGATACATTCTTGTTGTTGAAGGCATAGACAATCCGGCGGCTGTCGGGCGACCAGGAAGGGCCGGTTTCCTCCTCCGGGGTGTTTGTAAGGCGCTGAACTCCCGTGCCGTCCGGGTTCATCAGGTAGAGTTCGCTGTTGCCGTCGCGAGTGGAGACGAAGGCGATTCTGGATCCATCAGGCGACCAGGCGGGCTGGAGGTCCTCGCCTTTCGGGGGCTTAGGCAGGGGTGCGGCTAGGCCATCGGGGGAGAGAAGGTAAAGGGAACTTCCGGCGTCGCTGGAGGCGGCCATCGCGATCCGGCCATCGGGGGCATAGGAGGGAGTCCCGGCCTGGAGCGCAGGGCGGTATTGATCGATCAGCGTAAAGATCGCCATCGCGATAAGGGCGATGAAGAAGGCCAGACTGTTGTGCCAGCCGGAACGCCTGCGGAGGAGCGACCTGCCGTGAATCTGGGTCAGGTTGATCAGCCCCAGGCCGATGGTGAAGGCTCCGATGACCATCAGCACATCGGCCACCGGCTCCTCAAGCTGGCTGAAGATATTCTGGTTGTCTTTCACCCAGAAGAAAAACAAACTGCTTTTTCCGGGGAGGAGCCAGCCCAACAGGTAATAAAGCCCTCCGACAAAGGTAAAACCGGCGATCACCCGGCGGCGCATGTTCCGGGGGATCAGTTGCAGCAAAAAGAATACCGCCATCCCCAGCGCCAGCACCCCGAAGATCGCCCCGTAAAGCGCCCCTCCCGACAGCGGCTTGAAGATATCCTTCCACATAGATTCGTGTTCGCTCCCTGTTGACGGCGATTGGCGGAGGCGACATTGGCCGCTCCTATCCGTTTATTTCGTCATAAGCCCGGCATCGTCATAAAATCGGTTATTTTGGGGATCCATCCCGGCATCACGCTGGCGATCACCGCCCCGGCCAGGATGGCGAGGGCGATCAGGATTTTAGCGTAGTCCTGGCCGACCAGGCTGCCCAGAAGGGTCGGCTCCTGGGAAAGATACGCGCTGGCGGCGAAGAACTCTTCCCCGATGACCACGTAGTCACAGGCGGCGATAAAGAAGGGAACCTGCAAAAGCTGGTCGGTTCCGGCCACCTGGATGGCTCCAACGGTCTGGCCTGCTTCCGCAAGGATCAGCGATTCCGCCGCGAAATAGCCGAACATGAAGCTGGAGGCCACTTTTTCCCGGTTGATGATCCCCACCACCCCGGAGGCGTAGGCGAACTGGGAGCCGGAGAGGAAGCGCACGTCCTCGCCATTGAAGAGTTCGGGCCGCCCCTCGGCGTTATAGGAATCCTTTAAAACCTCTTCCGCCACCGGATAGATGGCCGAATCGACCACCGGGATGATGACCCGGTTGCCGTACCGGGCGGCCAGTCGGGCAACGTACCCCGCGATGGAAAGGGCTTGCAAGGTGGTGATATCGAGCCCTCCCAGGCCGATGGAAAAGAGGATAGGCCTCCCCATCTCGGTCGCCCGCCCCACCGCCTCATCCACGGCCAGCAGGCCCGGAATACGGCGGATGAAAGGTTTGCGCCCCCGGCGGGCAGCCAGAATCTTGTAGAGGATCGCCCCGCAAAAGATCAGTTCCATCGTCAGGGTGAACCAGTTGGCATGCTCCATTACGGCCTCGCTTTGCGTCGGGCTTCTTCCGTCAGGTCTTCGATCCGGCAGATCAAGCGCTCGATATTGTCCCTGGAGGAAATGAAAAGTGCGAAGCGATGCATATTTTCCATCCCCAGGAACGCGCCCAGCGCCGGGGCGGCCACCAGCATCCCCTGACCGGCCATGAATGCCAGGGGCTTGTGCATCTCCAGGAAGAGAATCGCCGGAACCTCCAGTCCCCGGCCCACCACCTCCCGGGCCAGCCTGCCGGTCAATTCCTCGATCTCCTGCGGAGTCAGTTCGTCATTCACTTCCAAGAGTCCTTTATAGACATTTTCGGGACCTACTTGACGTCCATACAAAGGCCGGGCTTCAAACCTGCCCTTGCGTCCCGCGGTCGGAAACGCTGACCTCCCGGCATCGCCGAACTATCTCGATGACTTTCTTCGCATCCTCGCCAAAACGCAAAAAGACGCCCCGAAACCCCTCCAGGCGGGAGGGGTGGGCAAAGGGGCTGAGTTTGATACCTTCGGATGTCAGATATGCCTTGCGGACATGGCCCCAGGCGATGAAATGATGGGCCGTGAGGGTGCGAGCATGAGCGCCCCGGTCTGTCAGGCGGTAGCGCACCGGAAAGAGAAATTCCGAGACGGAGGAAATCAGCATAAAGGCGGAGGCCGCCATGAAGAGCGGGGAAGGAAAAAGCAGCCGAGCCAATAGAAGCATCAGGCAGATGACGACCACCGCCATCGCGGCGCGGAGAGGCTGCCGGGGAGCCAGATGCGCCTCCCAGCATAAGATATCTTCCTCCTGCCCGGCTGCGATCTGCTCCCTCTGCACCTCGTTCGATCCCATTCCGAATGTTTCCTCCGATAGCCCTGGAAATGTGCCAGGAATTTTCAACATTATAGCCAAATAAGAAGAGGTTGTCAATAGGCTGGCTGGCAGAAGCGGCGGCCCGGGAAATACACAAGGAGAACAAGATGGCACAATGGTTTCGTCTGTTGCGTTTTTGTGGAATGATGGCCCTGTTGATAACGCCTGCCCTGGCATTGAGCGCGACGGGGTGGCAGGGATTGCTGGCCCCGGCGGGCAGCCTGCGGCTGGAACGCGGGGGGCGCGAGTTCGGAACGCTGGAGCCGGGATTACATGAGTCGGGCTGGCGGGGCGCTTCCCTATCCCCGGCAAGGCTAGGAGCCGAAGCGGGGGAAACCATGCGCGGCGAAATCCGTGCGCCCGGCGGAACAAGAGTCGCAGCCGAGCTTCTTGCCCGGCCTGTGGAAGACGGTATGCGCCTGCTCTACCGGCTCACGCCCGGCCAGGATGCCTCCTTGAACAGTCTTCATGTAGCCCTGGTCGTCCCGGTGTCCCTGCTATCAGGCGGATCCTATGAAGTGGATGGGCAGAAGGCCGTATTCCCGGTGCAATTCAAAAATGTGGGCCTCTTCTCCGGCCCGGTGCGCTCTCTGATCCTGACGCTGCGGGATCAGGGGAGCCTGCGGATGGCCTTTACGGAGCCGACCCCGGTTCTGGTGCAGGACGACCGCCAGTGGGGGCCAACCTTCACCGTTCGCATCGGCCCCCAGATGGGCGAGGCCGCCCTCTGGCCTGCCGGAAAAACGCTGGAGATCGACCTCACCCTGACTTCCCCGGAAGGCATGAGCATCGAATACGACAGCCCGCTCACTCTGGCCGCAGGAAAGGACTGGCTGCCCCTGAATACGCGCCTGGAGATCATTCCGGGTTCCGCCCTCGATTTCAGCAAGCTCTTCGCCTGGCATGCGCCCGCCGGCCGGTTGGGCCGGATCATCGGGGATACAAAGGGACGCCTGGTTTTCGAGAAGCGCCCGAAGGAGGCGGCCCGTTTCTACGGCTTCAATCTCTGCTTCAGCGCGCAGTATCTCTCTCACGTGCAGTCCGACCGGCTGGCCGCCCGGCTCCGCAGGCTGGGCTATAATGCCGTCCGCTTCCACCACTATGAGTCGGAACTGGTGGACCGCTCTCAGGAAACCAGCAC
>JADLDR010000113.1 GCA_020846535.1 Armatimonadota bacterium
CCTGGGTTTCGGGGAGAGGGGCCTGAGAGCAGCTATCCTATATTAAATTGTATTTGATATAGGATAGCTGTCTCTGGGAGAGAGGTAACCCATCTCTCATGAACGGAGAATCTTTTATCTTATCTGGGTACCCATGGGGCGGGTTTGTATGCCGCCCCTACCGCATGGATAGCGGTGTTTAGAAAGGGGTTCGATCAATTTCATGTCTTCTCCAGTGTTGATTGTGGGCTCGGTGGCGATAGATGATGTGAGGACTCCGGCAGGGGAAAGAGAGAACTGTCTGGGCGGGGCAGCGGTCTATTCGGCGGTGGCGGCCAGCTTCTTCACCGGGGTGAACCTGGTGGGCGTGGTCGGCAGCGATTTTCCGGGGGAGTATGTGGCCTTTCTGGGGGAGCGCGGCATCAACCTGGACGGGTTGCAGCGCGCGCAAGGGCAGACCTTCCGGTGGGCCGGCTACTACGAGGCCGAGGACCTGAACCAGGCCCATTCTCTGGAAACCAGGCTCAACGTTTTCGCCGATTTCCGGCCCGACCTTCCCGAAAGCTACCGAGATGACGAATTCATCTTCCTGGCCTGCATCGACCCGGAATTGCAGCTTCAGGTGCTGGGACAGGTGCGATCCCCCAGGCTGGCCGTCTGCGATACCCGCGATTTCTGGATCGTCGGCAAGCGGGATGCCCTGGTGGAAGTATTGAAGAAGTCCGACGTGGTGATCATCAACGACGGAGAAGCCCGCCTTCTGTGCGAAACCAACAACAACGTGCAGGCGGCCCGGCGCATTCTGGAACTCGGCCCCCGGTTCGTGATCATCAAAAAGGGCGAGCATGGCGCGATGCTGTTCAGCCGCGAGGCTGTCTTCGCCGCCCCGTCCTTCCCGCTGGCCGAAGTGGTGGACCCCACCGGCGCGGGCGATACCTTCGCCGGAGCCTTCACGGGATACCTGGCCGGAAGCGGAGAGATTTCCTTTGAAAACATGAAGCGGGCGGTGGCCTGGGGAACGGTAGCAGCCAGCTTCGCCATCCAGGATTTCAGCCTGGAGCGCATGAAAACACTCGCTTTCGAAGATATGAGAACCCGATACGCCGGGCTGAAAGCGATTGCGGCCTTCGAATGAGCGCCTCTGCGGCCATCCTGGGGCTGCTCGATCTTTTGTTTCCTCCGAAATGCTCCCTGTGCGGCCTGATCGGGGCAGATCCCCTCTGCCCTGCCTGCGCCGGGAGCTTTTCGCTTATTCAGGCTCCCTATTGCGACCGCTGCGGCTATCCCCGCGTGGGCGACCTCGCCTGCACCCGTTGCGCCGACCATGAATCCCCGCTGATCCTGACCCGCGCCTATGGCGTCTACGAGGGCGCTCTGCGCGATGCCGTCCATGCCCTCAAATATCGCAGCCGCGCCCGCCTGGGGCCGCCGCTGGGCCGCCTGATGGCCGCCTGCGCCCTGACCGACCCCGGCCTCGCCTCGGAATCGTGGCATGCGGTCGTTCCCGTCCCGATCCATCCGGCTCGCTGCCGCCAGCGCGGCTTCAACCAGTCGGATCTGCTGGCCCAGCCAGTGGCCCTGGCGCTCGGAACGCCCCTGGAATCCGGCTGGCTGGCCCGCTGCCGCCGTACCGCGCCCCAGGCCCGCCTGCCCTGGGAGCGCCGCCTGACCAACCTGCGGGGAGCTTTTCGCGCTCCCGATCCCGGCTCCGTTCGCGGCCAGCGCGTTTTGCTCATTGATGACGTGCTGACCACCCGCAGCACGGTCTCCGAAGCTGCCCGGACGCTCCTCATGGCCGGGGCCGGCGCGGTCGGGGCGTTGGCGCTGGCGATGGATGTGTAGAAAGGAGATGCCATGAAAATCTATATCATGACCGATCTGGAAGGCCCGGCGATGGTTTCGCGCTGGTCTCAGACGCGAGAGGACGCTTCCCCGGAGAAGGCGGTCGCCATGAAACTGCTGACCTGGGAGGTGAACGCGGCTGTGGACGGCATCCTCGACCGGGACCCCGAAGCCGAGGTGGTTGTCTGGGACGGGCACGGGAACGGCGGGATCGACCTTCTGGAATTCCATCCCCGCGCCCGGCTGATCGCCCGCGGCCCCATCCGCCCGCCCTATGGCCTGGACAGCACCTTCGACGCCTTTTTCTTCGTGGGTCAGCACGCCATGGCCGGAACGCCCGATGCGCCGCTATGCCACACCTATTCCTCGAAGACCATCGAATACTACAAGCTCAACGGCCTCTATATGGGCGAGTTCGGCTGTCGCGCGGCGATGGCAGGAACCTTCGGCGTCCCGACCGTCTTCCTGGCCGGTGACGACAAAGCGGTGGCGGAAGCCCAGGCGCTCGTTCCAGGCCTTGTGGGTGTCGCCACCAAGGAGGGAATGGGCATCGAACTGGCGCTGCATCTTTCCCCGAAGCGGTCTCAGGAATTGATACGGGCCGGGACCGCTCTGGCCTGCGGCAAGATCGGCTCCATCGCCCCTTACCGCCTTGCCCCTCCCTACGAGCTGGAAATCCGCGTCCGCCCAGGCTGCGATATCGAGGGCTACCTCAAAGAAGGCTGCACCCGCCTCGACGAAAGAACGGCAGTGCAGAGATCGGAGGACATCAACAGGCTGTTTATATGAAGGGATAGCAGGATTGAACAAAGGGGCACGGCAAAGCCAGCCGTGCCCCTTTTCGATCAGCCCTTCGCCTTCTCATAACGGGCGGCGACATCGGCCCAGTTGATGAGGTTGAAGAGATTGTTGACGTATTCGGCGCGGCGGTTCTGGTATTTGAGGTAGTAGGCGTGTTCCCAGGCGTCCAGGACGAGGAGGGGAACCGCGCCCCACTGAGTCAGATCCTGGTGCTTCTCCGCCTGCATGATGAGCAGCCTGTCCTGGTCGGGCATGTAGGTCAGAAGGCCCCAGCCGGAGCCTTCGACCGCCACGGTGACGGCCACCAGTTGAGCCTTGCACCGCTCGAAGGAGCCGAAATCCTTCTTGACCGCTTCAGTCAGGTCGCCGGTCGGCTCCCCGCCCGCATTGGGGGCCAGATTGGTCCAGAAAATGCTGTGCAGGATGTGGCCGGAGCCGTGGAAAGCAAGCTCGCGGGACCAGTGCTTCACCAGGGCATAATCGCCAGCCTCGCGGGCGGCGGCAAGCTTATCCTCCGCATTGTTGAGGCCGTCCACATACGCCTTGTGGTGCATGTCATGATGGAGCTTCACGGTCTGCTCATCCATATTCGGCTCCAGCGCATTGTAAGCGTAGGGGAGGGGGGGAAGCTCA